>DATFXE010000478.1:0-11856 GCA_035258585.1 Roseiflexaceae bacterium
GGCGGTGATGCTGGCGACCGCGCCCCCTTCACCGGTAATATTTTTCAGATCCGGCTGATATTCCATATCCGCAACAGGCCCTATTCTGGTTCTCTGTTAGGATCGCGCAAGCGCGAGATTTGGAGGGGCACCCAGAGGGTACCCGGGCCCCTCCACACCTCCCCAATGGTGGGGGTTCGGGGCGGCGAAGCCGCCCCCGAACCCCCACCAAAAGAGTAGCAACTAATGCAGAGATCAGTAAGAATCGCGAAGTACGGGAACACCCCGTACTGAAGGCATTATACCACACACTTGCGCACAGCGCGGCCATACAGCGTCGCGTGATAGGCACCGATCGCCGCCTTCCTGACCCGGCGCCTATCACTCCCCGACTGCCAGTAGCGGGATTGCTCCGCCTTGAGGCGTACGCCGTATCCGCCTTTAGTCGCGATTGACCGCACATAGCGCCTGTGTATACTGGCAACTGCCTGCGGTTTACGGGCGTCAGATTATTAACTATGGCTGATTCTGTACATGTGCCATGGCATGAGAGTTGCTGTTTTGGACACTCGGTTTGTAAGGAGATTTAGATTGAGTTGGAGATATGCGGTGATACGCCATCGTCCCGAACTCTTGCTGCTGGCGACGCTGCTGGCCTCTGGTCTCTTCTTTCTAACGCAGCGCTGGCATGCCAGTGCTGCTGGGCACCCGATGCCGGTGGCCGACCGGGCCGAATCGGCCGCGACAAGCGCGCCGAGCATGATCGGCCAACGAGCGACGGATCGACGCGCCCCTGCGCCGCCGATCGATCCGTATGTACGGCCTGAGTTCGCGGCCGAGATGCGCGCGCTGCAACCCGCTATTGCTGCGGCGGCGCATCGTCACAATCGGCCCGAGATCTCGCACATGAGCGACTACGACTTCGCGGTCGTGATCGCTCAGATTATGTACAACGAGCATTTCGGCTGGTTCGAGGAGCGAGTTACGCCAGCCCAGGCGCTGACGCCAGTCTACGAAGATTTACAACGCGAGACCAACGCGGCTGGCCTTTCCAACCTGAGCGTCTGGCCAGCGAATCTACGCCCCTCGGTGGCGATCGAGATTCTGCGCCAGCAGCTGCCTTTACCGCGATCGACCAACTGGATGACGGTGCCTGTCCAGGTCACTGGCAGCCAGATCGACCCACAGAGCTATCGATCGCAACGTGCGCTCTACGCTGCCGTCACTGCGGAGATCAGCCAGCCGAACCTGGCGGTGGAGTATCTCGCGGCGAACCTGGAGCGCGGGCTGTATCGCGCCCAAGTCGAAGGCGTGCCGGTGACCTGGCGCACGCTGGCGGCCTGGCACAATCAGGGCATCGTCTCGCCACGCGACATTCGTGAGAACGCCACAGCCAGCGATTACTTGCGCCGCTGCTCAGCTTACCTGGGCAAGGCGCGCGCGCTGATCGATCAGCCATATATTACGCCGGCTGTACGACGACTGGCAGGGCGGTAACCACGCGATTGGGCAAACGGATCGCCCACGAAGGATACCAAGCGCGGTGAATGCCAAGCCAGTTGCGTGCTGGCAGGACGATCGACGATGGACCCTTCGACCCTTCGACAAGCCCTTCGACCCTTCGACCCTTCGACTACGCCCTTCGACAGGCTCAGGGGAGCCTCAGGGGGGACCAAGCTCAGGGCAGGCGATTGAGGATACTGCCGCCGTCCATTCCTTGGCGTCACTTCGCGCTCCTTCGCGGGCGAAAATTTCCGCTCAGGCTCGCATCTGGAAGTATGGCACGCCACTTGCTCCTCGATAATCTGGGAGATTTTCAGTCGAGAGGAGCCTGCCGTGATCCGCTGCCCCAAATGCGATAATGATACACGCACTAGCAGCCTTGTGACGGCGCAGGGCGAGGTGATGCTAGCCGGAACGATCGGGACTGATCCGCGGCCGATTCTGGCACAAGTCTGTATCGCCTGCGGCTTTATTGAGCTGTACGCGCCGCTCCAACTGGACAAACCGGAGGCGAGCCGGGCCGAGGAAGAGGCTCCGGCGGCCATGCCCGGGGTGGTTGCCGCGAGCCCATGAGCGTTGGCGGCACGCGACTTGCTTTACGCATGTCTGGCTCTAGAAAATGACAAGCTTCGCGACAAAGTAGAGCGCAAGTTCAGGAGAATCCTTCATGTTGACACTGATACTGTTCTTGATCGCCGGGATCTTGCTTGGGATCGTCGGGCTACGCCTGATGAGCCGATGGGAATCAGATCACGAGCATCGACCTCGCATCTTCCGGCATCACTCGTAGGTCCACGGCTGGCCTACGTTGGGCATATACCACGGCGCCGCCTGAACGCTGTCAGGCGGCGCCGTGGCGTGTTCTCGGCTGAGTACGTGTTCACTTGTTGGGCTAACAGGAACCCCGTTGGAACCAACACGGTTATTTGTGCTATTATGCGAAACACTGCCGATGACAAGGAGCCGAGCGATGTCGACGATCAACTGGAGCGAGCAGGCCTCGCAGACATTTATCGATTATGGGCGCTACTTTGTGCCCGAGCGCGAGCTGCAGATCGAGGCGTTCTGTGACTTGATACCGGCGCGCGATCGGCCGTTCAACATTCTCGAGCTCTGCTGCGGCGAGGGCCTGCTGGCCGGCGCGCTACTGGAACGCTTCCCAGCCAGCGTGGTCTATGGCTTCGACGGCTCGCCGGCGATGCTCGAGCACGCACGGCAGCAGCTCGCGCCATATGGCGAGCGCTTCCAGACCCGGCTATTCGACCTGGCCGATCGTTCCTGGCGCGCACTGGAGCAGCCGATCCACGCGGTCGTCTCCTCGCTGACGATTCACCACCTGGATAGGGAGGGGAAGCAGCAGCTATTCGAGGATATGGCGCGCCTGCTGGAGCCGGGTGGCGTATTCCTGATCGCCGACGTAATCGAGCCGGCCAGCCGCGCCGGCGCGGCGCTGGCGGCGAAGGCCTGGGATGCTGCGGTGCGCCAGCGCGCGCTGGAGATCGACGGCAACCTAGATGCGCTGGCCTATTTCGAGCGCGAGCGGTGGAATATGTACCGCTACCCCGACCTGGACGATATCGACAAGCCCTCGCGCCTGCTCGATCAGCTCAAGTGGCTGGAGGAAGCCGGCTTCACCGAGGTGGACGTGTTCTGGATGAAGGCTGGGCACGTGCTGTTCGGCGGGCAAAAGAATAGCTAGTACACACTGGTGATAGTCATTTTGCTCCTTGCGACGCCAGACGATGGACGGTAGACGATAGTTGTCGTCTATCGTCCATGGTCGATCGTCTTCAGTTTCACATTTTATTGCCAAACCTCACTATGCCGATCTTCGTTCAGATGGTATGGATCGCGAGTTGCGCCCTGGCGCTGTGTGCCTACATTGGCTGGGGAGCGGCGCGCCTGGGGCTGCCCGATTCGCTGCGGCCATACGGGGCGGTATTCGTCCCGCTGGTCGGCTATGCCCTGACGATCTGGGTGGGGTATTTGGGCGTCAGCAGTGTCTTGAACCTGCGCTGGTCGCTCGGGCTGCTGCTGGCGTTGTCCACGGCGTTGAATCTGCTGGCGTGGCGACGCGGCGGGCGACCGCACCCATTCACAGCCGCGCGCGAGCACGCCGCTCCGCTGGCGCTGTTCGTCGTGACATTCCTGATCGGCGTGCTGCCGCTGCTGCACTATGGTTATGCGACGACGATCGGTGAGGGCTGGGACACCGAGAGCTATCTGCCGCTGGCGCAGCACCTGAATGACTACCCGCTAGCGCACATCCCTGACGCGCTGATCAGCCCCATGCGCGGGCTGGTCAGCAACCCGCCGGCGATCGGGGTGACACTGGGCTACTCGGTGCTTCAGGGCATGACCATGCTGGTGAGCGGACAGACAGCACTGGCGACCTTCGCACCGCTGCTGGCGCTGCTGCGCGCGCTGGGCGTACTGGCGATCTACGTCTGGCTGCGAGCGACGATGGCATTAGGGCGGAGCGCGGCGCTGCTGGCTGCGCTGCTGACGTCGGCCGGCGCGCTGCTGCTGTGGGTCGGCTATTTCAATTTTGCGATGCAGATGGCTGGCTGGCCGCTGCTGGCGCTCGGCCTCACCCTGGGCGTGACGGCGGTCGAGCAGCTGGCTTCGCCGACCAAAGACCAAAGACCAAAGACCAACGGTGCGGCGAGCGATCTTTGGTCCTTGGTCCTTGGTCCTTGGTCCCGAATGCGGGTGGCGCTCCTGGCCGCGATCGCTCTGGCAGCGCTGCCGGTGGCCTATTACCCAGCCTTGACGTTCTGGGTGCCGCTGGCGGCCGGGCTTGGCGCGGCGCGTGTGAGCGAATCCTTTCACCGCCGCGAGAGCGAGCCAAGCCCGCTTGGTCTACTGCTGGCCGCCCTCGCCATCGGCGCGCTGGCGCTGTTGCTGGCCGCGCCAACGATTCGGGATTATTTCGAGGGCTTCAGCTTTCGCTACTCGCTGCCAGCTCAGCATGTCGGCCCCGACCGATTCATCGCCATCACGGAGACAATCGGCCTCCGGGCGTTCCGACTACCGAACGAAGGGCCGCAGCCGCCGGCCGGGCTGGTGGGCATTGCGAGCGCAATTGCGGCGCTGCTGGTAGTCGCGGGGCTGGCCCTTCCGACGAAGGACGACAGACCAATGACCAAAGAACCCGCTCGGACAGCTGATCGTTGGTCATTCGTCGCTGGTCTTTCGTCCTCAGCGCGGCTGCGCTGGCTGGCCGTGGTGGCAGCGACGCTGGCCTACTTGGGGTGGCTGCGCTTCGGACAGGCCTATCAGTACGGCTATATGAAAGGCAGCGCTTACGCCGGCTTTGTCGCCTGGGGCGCAGTCGGGCTTGGCGCGCAGGGGCTCTGGCGGCGCACGTCGCGGCGCGGGCGCATAGCACTGGCCGGACTGGTGGCCGTGCCGCTGCTGACGGCGACCTGGGCGCAGGCGCTCACGATCGGTGATCATTGGGGCGGCCCAGCCAACTTCCGGCGTGATGTCGCAGCATTCGACCAGGCGGCTGACCTTGTCCCCGCCGGCGCCGCGGTTGTCATTACTAGCGACGGGGCGTTCACCGGCCCAACCAGCGGGCTATTCGCGACCATGCTGTATGGACGCGAAATCTGGGGACACCTTTCGACCGCCTACACCGGCCTGAACTACTGGCCGGAGGGGCGCACGCCCCAGTACGCTCTGCTCGCCGCTCGCGAGCGGCCCTGGCCGCTGGAACTAGGCGGGCGCGAGCTATGGCGCAGCGATGCCGTTGCGCTCTATGAGCTCGATCAGCGCGCACGTGTGTTGCTCGGCCGCACAGATATCTATAGCGCCGCGCCCGTGGCGAACAAGAAGTCGCCGGCGGCGCTGGATATCTGGCGGCGCGGCGGGGCCTTCCGCGCGGCCGAGCCGGGCGCCCCGCTCACGCTGCTGCTAGGAGAAACGCTGCGCTTCGGCCCTGGCCAGCCCGATGGCGGCAGGGCGGCGAAGCAGGTGCTGCTGACGGTTGCCTCGCTCGCGCCACAGCACGTCACGATCGAATACGACTCGACGAGCGCCATTTTCGATCTCCAGGCCGGCGTCAGCCAGATCACGCTCCCGGTCATCGCGCCGGCGGCGCTCGTCATCAAGTCGGAGCACTACCTGGCACTGATCAGTATGACATCCGCGCCGGCCGCCGCGAACGTAACGCCTGGCGCGCAGCTGGACCAAGCCCAGATCGCCTGGACCGCCGCCGCCGAGCAGCGTGGCAATGTGATCCAGCTACGAGTGCAAATGGCCAACCCAGCTCGCCGCGCGCTCCGAATCGGCCTGACGCTAATAGAGGATTCGTTTGCGCAGCCAGACCAGATCGCGCAAGTTCTGGCCGCCGCACCACTTAACGACACCTGGCAGGTCAGCATCGACCCGGCCAGTGGCGCGACCGAAGCGCTGGTGGGCAAGCAGCCAACGCCGCTCCTCAAGGTCAGCACGCGCCCAAGTCCATTTGATACGGCGTACTTTGGCGTGCTTCAGATCTACGATGGCGAGGAAGTGGTGGCGCATGCGCCGGTCTTTACCTTCCGCATGCTCGCGGGAAAGCCAGCCATGTTCGCCCCCATACCGTTCACAGTCGAGGCTACGCCGACTGGCCGTATCGCGGCGCCACTACCCGGCAATCGCCGAGCGCTGCTGGGTGATACCGCTCGCCAGCTCGACAGCCAGGCGGTCGCGCTTGAACAGGCCATTTTAGCCCGCCAGACGCCCTGGCCTGGCGCGCCAATCGACGCGCCGTTCTCGCCCGGCGCGCGGCTGACAGCCCAGCTGTTCTGGCGGGCTGGCCGCGCTCCCAGACTACCCATGATGGTCTCATTGCAAGTGCTGGGCACCGACAACCATAAGTGGGCGCAGTGGGATGGTGTGCTCGGCGGCGACTGGCGGCCGATTCAGAACTGGCAGGCCGACGAGCGGGTGCGCCAGGATGTGCCGCTGCAGATCGACCCCACGACACCACCGGGCGCCTATCGGCTGGCGCTAGTCGCCTACGACCCAGCCAGCGGCCAACCGCAGACCTTTGGGGGGCAGAGCTCGCTGGAACTGGGCGAGCTGATTGTGCAATAGAAGCGTTTTGCCCTCGCGCACAAACTATGTTAGACTCGCGCAGGTATCACGCGAAGGACGGGCATGCGGCGCGATCTGACAACCTCTTCGGCAAGTCACCAGGATACCGGGAAAACACGGCTGGCACGCGCTTCCTGGCGTTTTGGCGATGTCGCACTGCCGAATGCTGCCAGACTACTGGCGGCGATGGCGTTCGGCGCGCTGATGCTGGCGCTGGCCTATCAGATCCCGGTCACCCACACGGTCGACATCGGCGGCTACGACTCAGCCTACGTGCAGGGATTCTACGATCCTGAGCGCGGCGATCAGCAGCACCAACCGGCGCTCGACGGCTCGGATGGCAGCGCGCGCTGGACCGGCGCGACCTCATACCTGATCTTTCCCCAGGCCGGCTTGCCGGCCCAGCTGACGCTGCGGCTGCGCGGCTGGCGCGCGAGCGGCCCTGCGCCGAACGTCACACTCCTGCTGAACGGGACAATCCTGCTCGGCCAATTTCGCACCGGCGCGGAGTGGGAAGATCACACCTTTCAGATCAACAGCGGCCTCCTCAAGCCAAACGACGTAGTGATCCAGATCCAGTCGGAGACCGCCCGGCTCAGCGCGGACGACCCGCGCGAAGTCGGAGTGCTGATCGATCGGGCCACCTTCCACGCCGGTCCAACTCCGATCACACCGTATCCGGCGCAGCTGCTGTACGGCGCGCTGGCGGCAGGACTGCTCTATCTACTAGTTACAGGGACGAGCAGGCAAGCAGACAAGCAGACACGCAATGGACCGAATCTTCTGCTTGTCTCCTTGTCTCCCCGTCTCCTTGTCTGGATAGGATCGGTACTCATTCTCAGTCTGGGCTTCCTGGCGGTCTACCGCGCCCAGCCGCCCTACCCTTACCCGTTGCTGCGGCTGCTGCCCGCAACTGATGCGATTCTCGCGGCGCTGCTGGCGATTCGTTATGGCCCCGCGCTGGCGCGGCGCCTGCCGGCACTGCTGGATGGACTAGCTATCGCCGGCATGGCTGTGTGGACAGCGGCAGTGCTCGTGGCGGCGCGGGGTCATGTCACCCTTTCCGTTCCAAGTGTGGAGAAAGATTTTCGCGTCTTTGCGCTCCGGTCGGCGCACCTGCTTGGGAGCTTTCCCGCCGGCACGACCAGCCCAGAGTTCGACGGCGTCTTGCGCGCCGACGGATTCTATAATCTTGGCTACCCGCTGCTGCTCTGGCTTGTGCGGCCATTGACAGGTGATAATCCCTTCCTGGCGGCTCGGCTGCTCGCCGCACTCAGCGGCGCGCTGCTGTTGGCGGCAAGCTGGTGGATGGCGCGCCGGCTGCTTGGGCGCGGCGCGGCGCTGCTGGCGCTGCTGCTGCTCGGCCTCAGCCCGCTGATCGTCCAATACGGGCTGTATGTCGGCACCGATATGCCTTTCGCAGCAGTTTGCACGCTGGCGCTGGCGCTGCTGTACACGGCAATCAAGGACCAAGGACCAACGACCAAGGACGAAAGCGGCGCTTATCCATCGGTCCGTAATCATGCGTCTTCCATCATCGTTCTTGCGGGGCTGGCGGCCGGCGCGGCGTTCTTGATCCGCCACCCTGGGCTGCTGTTGCTGCCCTTCGGCTGGCTAGTGATCGCGCGTAATGCTGAGTTAAGCGTTAAGAGTGCGGAATTACCAGATGAAAACTCAAAACGCTTAACTCCTAACTCTAAACTCATACTGCTCTTCACACTGGCCTTCGCTCTGGCGATCCTGCCGCAGATAGCCGTCAACATACGCGATACGGGCCAGCTCTTCTACAGCCAGCAGGCGAAAAATGTCTGGCAGGCCATGTTCGGCGATGGCGACTGGGGGCGCTGGGGCGAGACCGCCAACCAGATCTCGCTCGGCCAGGTCATCGCCCAGGACCCGCAGCGCTTTCTGGCTAACTGGTGGGCAAACGTGCGCGGCTACATCGGCACAGGCGGCGAGGACACGCGCGAGTTCGGCCAGTCGGTCCAGCTGCGGCTGCTCGGATTTCCTGCCAACTGGCTGGCGATCGGCGGGCTGCTTGCCTGGCTGCTCATCGCTTTCCAACAGTGGAGACAAGCGGACAAGGAGACAGGAGACGGGAGACAGGAGACAGGAGACGGGGAGACGGGGAGACGGGGAGATAGAGATCGTTCAACATCTGTCACCCTCTCACCCCGTCACCCTCTCACCCCATCACTTTCTCGCTCCATCGCCGCATCGCTGCTCATCTGGATCGCGCTCTACGTCGTCACGCTGAGTGTCGGCCTGCCGCCGCAAGCGCGCTTCTTTCTGCCGCTCGCGCCGCTCTATGCGCTCGCCGCCGCCTGGACCGTGACGCGGCTCCAATTGGCAGCCGGCGAAGCACACACCTCTCCTGGGGAAGCGCTCCAAAAGGCCTCACTGATCCTCAGCGTGGGGCTGCTCGCGCTGCTAGTGGGCGGCTTCGCAATCGGTTCGAGCTATGTCTTGCGCGATCGGCCGGCCACTGAGGCGGAGCTAACAGGCGCCGAACTGCCGGGACAGCCGGCCGACGAAGTTCGGATCATTCGGCTCGTTCAGGCGACGCTCCAGCCGGACGATCGCCTGATCGTACACGTTGATCCACGAGTGCCGATCGGCAAATACTCGGCGATCGCCCACCTTGCGCTACCCGCACCCGCATCCGACGACCCGGCCACGCTACGCGCAAGCGGCGCGCGCTACCTGCTGTGGGACGCAAGCCTCGGCGCCGCGCCAGCGGTTGGCGGCCCAATCGATCGGGCCGGCAACTATACGCTGTATCGAATTGACCCATGAAGCATCCGATCGCACAAACGAATTCACGCTTTGCGATTGACGACTTGCGATCATGGCTTCAATCGCTGGTAGACCGTAAATCTGGAATTGTAAAGCTCAATTGGCCGCTCATTCTGATAGTGACGATCGGCGTTGGGCTGCGCCTGTGGATGATCGGTATCAGCCCGCTCGACCCGAGCTACTCGAATGCCGACGACGGCGACTACTACCGCCGGGCCTTGCGCTTCGCCTTGACGGGCCAATACATCGATGACAACTGGCTGATCCGCCCGCCGCTGCACGTCTTTTTTTACGCATTCTGGCTGCGACTGGCGCTGCTGTTTGGCCAGCCGGCGCTGGGCGTGCCGTTCATTCAGCTCGCCCAGACAGCCATCGCCGGGCTGACGATCGTGCTTGGCTATGGGATCGGCAGGCGGCTGTTCGCCAGCCAACGTGCCGGCCTGCTGTTCGCGCTGTTTCTGTCGGCCTGGTACTCGTTCGTGGAACAGCCGAGCGTGCTGTTCAGCGAGCTGATCTACCTGTGTCTATTTTTGCTACACGTCTGGCTGCTGCTGCGCTTCGACACAAGCGGGCGGCTGCGCTACCTGGCCCTCTCCGGCTTCGCTCTCGGCGCCGCCACACTGACTCGCTCGCCCGCGCTGTACTCGCTGGCGTTTGTAGTGCTGTGGCTGGTCGTGCGGGCATCGACCAAAGACCAGCTAAACAAGCCACTTCTCCATAAGTATCCTTGGTTGTTGGTCCTTGGTCATTCGTCCTTGGTCATTCTCTGCTGCCTCGCGATCGTGCTGCCCTGGACGGCGCGCAATTACATCGTCTATCAGCGGGTGATTCCGGTGGATACGCTTGGGCAGATCAATCTGTGGCTCGACCTGGATGCTGTGGACAAGCGCGACGACCATATCAACAAGCTGCGGCAGCTGCCGCAAGCCGACCGCGCCGCCTATGCGCTCTCGCGCGCGCGCGAGATCCTGGTCGCCGACCCGCTGAAGCCCTTCCGACCAATGTGGGACACGTTCCGCCACATCTGGAAGCTCCAGTTCGTCGAAGATTTCTTCGTCAAGCGCAGCTTCTACACCCGGCCACTGCGCGAGACCGCGCTGCTCGGCCTGCTGGGCGATCCGCTCTGGCTGATGTTCACACTGGGCGGGCTGATCGGCCTGGCGCGCCCGGCGCGCGAGGGGCTGCATAACCGTCTGTTCATGCTGGCATGGCTCGGCTACTCGCTTGCGACGGTGCTGATCTTTCATGTCGAGCCGCGCTACCTGCTGCCGATCTGGACGCTGATCGGCCTGTACGGCGCGTGGATGCTGGCGAGCCTGTGGCCGCCGAGAAGACACGAGACACCAGACACGAGATCAGAGACCACAGACATCAGCGTGCCGTCTCCGGTCTCTAGTCTCCGGTCTCCGGTCTCCGGTCTCCGGTCTCCCGGTCTGCCGGCCTTACGGCTTGCACTACAGATTGTGCTGGCGATTGGCTTCATCGCACTGCTGCTCACCTACCGCGAATATCCCTCGGTGATCGCGAGCGGTATCGCGCGCGAGCGCGGAATGCGGGCCGGCGAGCGCGCCTATGCCGCGCATGACTACCCAGCTGCCGAACAGGGCTTCCGCACGGCCCTGGCGGCCCAGCCGGACTTTGTGGACGCGCGGCTCGATCTGGCGCTGGCCCTGGCAGCTCAGGGGCGGCGCGAGGAAGCGGCCGGTCTGCTGACCCGCGGCGACTCGCGGCGATCCGATCTGCTGATCGGGGTGCTCGCCGGCGCCATGGGCGACACCGACAAAGCGCAGGCGACGATCGCGCGCTCCGAAGCGATCGCCGGCGAGGATATCCAGGCGTGGGCGCTGGAGTGGCTGCGACCGCCGCCACGCGCCGAAATCGCGCTCGACGGCGTTGGGGATATCGGCTACGTCAGCGGCTTCTCCAGCGCCGAAGGCGATGGCGGCCGGCGCTTCCGCTGGCTCAAAGGAGGTGGCCGCGTGGCGCTGCCCCTGCCGCTGCCCGTGCGGGTAGGTCAGGTACTTGCGTTTCGCGCCAGCGGCGGGCAGCCTGGCGTGACGCCGCTGGATGTCTGGATCGGCGGCCGCTGGATCGGGCGCGTGACGGTGGAGAGCGGGGTTTGGCGCGACTATCGGCTGCCGATACCGGCGGAGCTGAACGGCCAGCGCCAGGTCGCGATCGTGCTGCGCGCACCAACCTTCGTGCCGGCGATGCGACACAGCGCCAGCGACGATATGCGCGTGCTGAGTTTGATGATTAGGGCGGTTCGGGTAGAATAGAGCGCGTTGGAACGTTACTGATCTCTGCACAATTAACAAATGTCTTGATTGGGGAGGTCCGGAGGGGCCTTCGGCCCCTCCGGACCTCCCCAATGGTGGGGGTGCGGGGGCGGCGTAGCCGCCCCCGCACCCCCACCAAAAGATAAGCAACCAATGCAGAGATCAGTAGAACGTTCTGACGTGCTTACCCGTAACGTAAATTAGGAGCCGATTG
>DATFXE010000479.1:0-7546 GCA_035258585.1 Roseiflexaceae bacterium
TTGAAGCCAGACCAGATGAAGATCGCCAGCCCCAGCGACGTCAGCGACCATACGCTGGCCCCGAGCTTGACCAGCCGATCGTCCAGCCGCAGCGCGCCGGCCAGCGCCACCAGCAGCATACCGGCCAGCGGCGAGAGCACCAGCAAGGTCAGCCAGGGACCATCGCTCAACTGAAGGTAGTTCATACCGCTCCCAGCAACCGTGTTTGCAAGTTAGAACGTTGGAACGTTCTAAGGGACTCAGAAATTTCAAAACATCCCAGGGTGGGGGGCCTTCGGCCCCTCCACACCTCCCCAGGGATGATTTAGATTTTCCAGATCCCTAACGATTAAAGGTGTACAAATAAATCAGCCCCAGCACCACCACGCCCGCGAAGATCAGCGAAGCGTAGTCCTGGATCTTGCCGGTCTCGGCCTGGCGCACCGCATCGCCGGTGTTGTAGGTGCCGTCGGTGAGCGCGTCGGCGCCATCGTTCAACACGGTATCGTCGATGATGAAGTTCAGTCTGCCGAAGAACACTGTGATCGCGGCGGTGAGCCGTAGCAGCCCATCTAGCACATAGCGGTCGAGCAGGTTCCAGAGCCACGCCAGCGCATAGGAGAGCTTGCCGAAGGTGTTCGCGTACAGCTCGTCGAAGTAGAACTTGCGGTTCAGCACCCGAAAGACGCCCGGCATGCGCTGCTCCAGCGGGTCGAGGTCGGCGGCGGTCGCGAAGGCGTTGCGGTAGAGCATCCATCCAAGACCAATGCCCAGAAGTGCGAGCACAGTCGCAATTCCAGCCGTAACAAAGTTGAAAGCTTCAGCCTCTTTGCCTGGGAAGAAAAAGCTAGTTAAGCCGCCGGTAACATTCGCGAAGCCCGCTAATGCCGCGAAAACCGCTAGAATTGCGAGCGGAACCCACATTGTCCACGGGCTTTCGTGCGGGTCATGGCTCGTCCTGAGCGCAGTCGAAGGGCCGCCGTGCGCGTGCTCGCCGGCATGCTCGTCGCCATGCTCGTTCGGATGCTCCACAGCCTTGGGCTCGCTCGGGTGTGTGGCGACGCGCGGGCTGTAGCCACGGAATGTCCCGAAGAAGACTACCGCCACCTGGCGAGTCATGTAGAAAGCCGTCAGAAACGCCGCGATTGTGAGGACGCCCCACACGATGTAGTGGCCATTGCCAAACGCGTCGGCGAGAATCTCATCCTTGCTCCAGAAACCAGCCAACGGCGGAATGCCGGCCAGCGCCAGATAGCCGATCGCGTACGTGATAAAGGTGATCGGCATGAACTTGCGCAGATTGCCCATATTGCGGATATCCTGCGCGGCCCCCGATACATAGTCGACAGTCGACCCATGGGCGGCTATCCCTTTCTCCTCAAGGGCTGTTTCAATAGAGCCTTCCATACCATGGATCACCGAGCCGGAGCCGAGGAACAGCAGCGCCTTGAAGAAGGCGTGCGTCAGCAGGTGGAAGATCGCCGCCACCCAGCCGCCAATGCCCAGCGCCGCCACCATGAAGCCGAGCTGCGAGATCGTCGAGTAGGCCAGGATGCGCTTGATGTCGAACTGGGCCACGGCGATCAACGCCGCGAACAGCGCAGTGAATGAGCCTATGAACGCTACCACCGGCAGCGCGCCGCTGACAACGAAGATCGGGTAGGTGCGGCCGACCAGGAACACGCCGGCCGCCACCATCGTGGCGGCGTGGATTAGCGCAGAGACCGGCGTCGGCCCTTCCATGGCGTCGGGCAGCCAGACGTGCAGCGGGAACTGGGCCGACTTGCCGACTGTGCCGGCGAACAGCAGCAGCGCGATGCCGGTCGCCACACTGATGCCCAGCATGTTGGGCGTGCTCGCGATCCGCTGCAAGAATTCGGAGTTGAAGATCTGGCCCGCGCCGCTGCCGAAATCCAGCGACCCGGCCTGTGTCCACAAATACGCCAGCCCGACCATAAATAGCACATCGCCCACGCGCGTCGTGATGAAGGCCTTGATCGCGGCCTGGCGCGGTGTGATCTGGCGCGGGTCGGGGTAGACCTTGTCGTACCAAAAGCCGATCAGCAGGTACGAACACAGGCCCATCAGCTCCCATGCTATAAAGAACAGCAGCAGATTGCTGGCGAGCACCATCAGCAGCATGGCCGCCGTGAACAGCGATATAAATGAGAAGAAGCGCGACTGCCGCTCGTCGTGGGCCATATAGCCCATCGAGAATAGGTGGATGCAGGTCGAGGTTATCGTCACCATCAGCAGCATGGCGGCGGCGGCCGGGTCGATATAGTAGCCCATTGTAACGCTGGCATCGCCGCCGGCCGGCGCCCAGCGGAAGGTGCGGACGATGTTGGCCTCGGGAAAGGCGAACGTTTCACCCTCGGCTGTGTGCGCCTCGCCGCTCGCCAGCACCTCGGCTGTGCCGTCTTCCTTGACACGGATGCCCTGCGCCACCTCGCCGCCGACGCCCAGCGCCACCACCGTCGCCGCAACCATGAGGCCGATCGCCAGCCAGCCGCTCGCGGCCTTGCTCTTCCTGATCGGCGTGAGCGTGATGATCGCGAAGCTCAGCAGCGGGAACAGCGGGATCAGCCAGGCGTATTGGAGAAACAAGCCCATCGTTACCTCGTTAGCAGGTTAACACGTTTGCACGTTTACAGGTTAATCGCTGAATATCATCGCATTCGACGTAGAACGTTCAACGTTCTAACCTTCAAACGTTGAAGGTATCATCCCCGAAGAGTGTCGACCTCATCCGCATTCACCGTCAGCCGCGAGCGATAGATCGCGATGATCATTGCCAGGCCAACCGCCGCCTCTGCGGCCGCCACGGTGATAATGAACAGCGCGAACACCTGGCCCGCCACCAGGTTCGGCTCCAGGTAGCGCCAGAACGCGATCAGGTTCAGATTCACGGCGTTCAACATAAGCTCCACGCCGAAGAGTATCCCTATTGTGTTGCGACGCGAGAGCGAGCCGAACAGCCCGATGCAGAACAGGCCGCCCGCCACAATCAGCACCCACGTTAGCGGGACAGCCTCGACCATGCTTGGCATAACCACCTCATTGCAGATCGCAGATTGTAGATCGTAGATTGTAGATTGAGCTAATCTGCAATCTGCAATCTACAATCTACAATCTGAAGTACTTTAGGGTTGGCTCGGTACATTGGCGGCTGGCGTCTCGGGCGAGCTAGCGGTGGCGGCGGTCGGCACATCGCGCAGCGGCTCGCCGCGCTGCTGGCGTAGCGCCACCTCCTCGGCTAATGTGAGCACCTTGCGGCGCGTGCTGCGCTCCTCATAGGCGATCACAATCGCGCCGATCAGCGCGACCAGCAGCAGCACTGAGGCGATCTCGAACGGCAACAAATACTCGCGCATAAACGCCGTGCCGATCTGCACCGACGACGAGATCGAGGCTGTTTGGCCAGGCGCGACTGGCGGCACCGTATTCCAGCTGTAGTTGAACACTGTCGGCACGATCAACAGGCCGAACAGCGCCGCGGCGACGATCAGCGCGATCCACCAGCGCTGGTACAGCTGGCGCACACCCTCGCCGGTGACATGCCGCGTCAACATGATCGCAAACAGTATCAGGATCGAGATCGCGCCGACATAGATCAGCACCTGCACGATCGCGATGAACTCGGCCTCCATTAGCAAGTACAGCGCGGCCACGCCAAAGAACGACCCGATCAACCACAGCGCGGCATGAATAATATTTTTGACGGTCACCACCATCAGGCCGGCCAGCAACGTAAATGCCGACAGCAGGAAGAAGATGACCATAATGAGAATATTCATTGTTTAACCCACTTTGACCAAAGACCAAAGACCAAAGTATCGTGATCCTATTATCTTTGGTCTTTGGTCCTTCGTCCTTCGTCAAATTATGGCAGCGCCGCCGTACCGAAGACCTGATCCTGCGCCAGTTCGGCCGGCGTCTCGTCACGCGGCCGGCGGTTGAGCAGCAACACCTGGCGGAAGGCCACGAAGTTGATCAACAAGGTGACAGCCAGAGCAACCAGCTGCCGCCCCCAGATCGGTAGCGTTTCGAGCCAGCCAAGCAGGCTGATGCCCAGGATGCTCAGCTTGACCGTCCACCGCGGGTCGCTGCCCCAAAGCATGATCACGACCCAGATCGCCGCGCTGAAGATATTCACCAGCGCCAAAGGCAGCAGGAATTTCCAGGCGAAGCCCATCAACTGATCGACCCGCAGCCGCGGGAACGCGCCGCGCAGCCAGATCATCACGAAGAACAGGAACCAGGCCTTGAACAGCAAGTAGAGCACCGAAAGGATGTTGCCCAGCCAGGGCAGGCCGGCATCCACCAGCAGTCCGACGCCCGGCCCATTCCAGCCCCCAAGGAAGACGATCGCCGCGATCACCGACAGTGCGTAATTAAACAGAAATTGTCCCATATAGAACACGGCGAACTTCATGCCGCTGTACTCGGTCATATAGCCGGCGACAATCTCAGAGTCGGCCTCGGGGATGTCGAAGGGCGTGCGCTCACCCTCGGACAGCACACAGCAATAGAAGATCCCAAAGCCGAGTAGCCCGATCGGCGTGAACGCGAACCAGCCCAGGCCCAGATCCGGCACGCCAAATTCGGCCAGCGTGCCGCCAAGCAAGGGAATACCACCCTGCAAGGCCGAGTAGCTGTTCACGTTCATCGTGCCGGTCAGCAGTACCATGGCCAGCAGCGCCAGCACGGCAGGGATCTCATACGAGACCATCTGCGCAACCGCGCGCATTGCGCCCAGCAGCGCGAACTTGTTGTTCGAGCCCCATCCGCCCATCATTAGGCCAACCGCCGCGATCGACGATATCGCTATGACAAACAGCAGGCTTACACTCGTGTCGGCTGGTTCGAAGCCACGGCCCCATGGCACCACCGCGAACAGCAGCATCACCGGCGCGACGGCGACCAGCGGGGCCAGCAGGTGGACGTACTTATCGGCCGCGCGCGGCGTGATATCTTCTTTGGTGAACATCTTGACGCCATCGGCGACTGCCTGGAGCAGGCCGGCCGGCCCGACCCGGTTCGGCCCCAGCCGATCCTGCATGCGCGCCACCATGCGCCGTTCGAACCAGGTCTGGAGCATGAATGTCACCGGAGTCACGATCAAGATGATCGTAGTGATCACGATATAGCCGATCAGCGTGATCAGCCAGCTTGGCAAGAAACTGCCGAGCAAGTATTGAAGAAAACTGACCATACGCACTATCCCCGATGCGTTCAAATGTTTGAACGTCCGAACGTTACAACGTCCACGGATTAGCCATGCTTGGCAAGATTTCCGGAACGGATCGACCTGAGCCGCTCGACCTTGTCCTCAGCCATCGCGGTGTTGGCCGGCACGCCGCCCAGGATGTTGTCGGCGCTGAACGGCAGGCCGCCCGGCCCTGTCGAGGCGCCGCCGATCGGCGCGCTCGCGGCTGGGGCAACCGCCACAGGCGCGGCCATCTCGGCGCCGTCGCTGCTCTCGGCCCCGACCGTCACCGGCTCGGCCACGCTGGCCGGCGCTGGCGCGCCGCCTGACTTGGCCGCGTTGGCCGCGCGGATCGCCGCTAGCCGCGCCATTTTCTCCTCGGACATGTTCTTGCCGACGGCGGCCACCGGCGCGGCTGGCTTCGCGGCAGTCGCTGGCGCGGCAGCCGCCGCAGCCGGCCTGGCCGCGGCGGCCGGGGCAGCCGGCTTGGCTTTGCCAATATAGCTTGGCGCAATGCCGATATTGCCCGAGCGGCGCTTTATATTGCCCTGGAGCTTCTTGAGCGCGCTGTCCTTGGCTTCCTCCCAGAAGCGCGGCGCGATCGCTTGATAGTACGATATCGGGCGATCAAGGCCGGCTTTGTCCACGGTCATGCTTGGGTGGTCGGATGTCGCCAGCTCGAAATCGTGATCCATCTTGATCGCGTCGAACGGGCAGACCTCGGCGCACAGCCCGCAGCTCATACAGGCGTCGTACTCGATTATAAACTCGGACACCGCCGGAACCGGCTTGCCGGTCGCCGGGTCGGTCGCCTGGGTCATATGGATCACCTGCGGCGGGCAGATCCGCTCGCACTGAAAGCACGATGTGCACAGCTCCTGGCCAGTCGCATCGTCGAACAGCAGGATCGGGAAGTTACGGAAGGCTTGCGGCAGCTCCAGTCGCTCTTCCGGGTACTGCACGGTGAAAACGCCGGTCGTCTCGGCCGGCGTCTCGAGCTTCTTAGTGAACGCGCTAAAAAAGTGCCGGATCACCACATCGAGGCCGGCCAGCATGCCCTGCCCGGCGCGCGTCTTCGGTTTGCCGCGATCGACGACATATGACTTCCCGCGCGCGAATTCAACCGTCATAATTCATTCCTGAACTGCAAATTGTAAATAGCATATTACGAAGCTTGTCTATAAATATGCAATTTACAATGATTTAGCGATCGACCTCGCCCATGACGATATCAATACTGCCCAGAATGACCACCACGTCGGCAACTTTGTGGCCGCGGCACATATCGCCCAGCGGGGTCAGGTTGATGAACGACGGCGCACGCACCTTGTAGCGATACGGGCGGGTCGAGCCATCGCTGACCAGATAGAACCCCAGCTCGCCCTTAGGGGATTCGACTCGGCCATATGCGTCGCCGGGCGGCGGGCGCAGCGCCTTCTGCTTGCCGATATTCGCCATCGAGGGATTGATATGCCCGCCGGTCGTGTCGGGCAACCGCTCGATGATCTGCTGAAGCAGCCGGTAGCTCTGGCGCATCTCTTCGATCCGGATCAGGAAGCGATCGTACACATCGCCGACCGATCCGATCGGGATGTCGAAGTCCAGCTCGTCATAGACGCTATACGGCTCGGCTTTGCGGATGTCATACGGAATGCCCGAGGCGCGCAGCACCGGGCCGGTCACGCTGTAGGCGGCGGCCAGCTCTTTTGGCAGAATGCCGACTCCCTCGGTGCGCAGCATCAAGATCTCATTCTCGCGCAGCAGCCGCTCGAACTCGTCGAAAAAGGTCGGCAAACCCTTCATCAGGTCGTTGAGCAGCGGCATGAACTCCGGCGGCAGATCGCGCACCACTCCGCCGAAGCGGAAGTAGTTACACATCATGCGCGCGCCGCTGGCCATCTCGAAGAGATCGAGAATCTTCTCGCGCTCGCGCATCCCAAAGGCCAGCGGAGTCTGCCAGGCGCCCATGTCGTTGATCATAAACGCGACCGCCGCTGCATGGTTGAGAACGCGCGTCAGCTCGGCCATCAGCACGCGAATATAGTTGGCACGCTGCGGCACCTCGATCCCGGCCAGCTTCTCGACCGCCAGCGCCAGCCCGAAGTTGTTGGCCATCGAGTTGAAGTAGTCGAGTCGATCGGTGAACGGCATGGACTGGATATACGTCGAAACCTCGCCAAGCTGCTCGTGGTTGCGATGCAGATAGCCGAACACTGGCTTGAGATCGATGATCGTCTCGCCATCCACTGTCACAACCAGCCGGAACACCCCATGGGTCGAGGGATGCTGCGGGCCGATGTTGATCTGGAGTTCCTGTGTCTTGAGCATATGCGTTCCACGTTTGAACGTTTGAACGTT
>DATFXE010000480.1:0-10054 GCA_035258585.1 Roseiflexaceae bacterium
TATTTCTTATACCTCGGCTTATAAAATGGCGTCTTCACAACTCTGGCCCGCACCGGCCGCTCGCGCACGATCACGTCGAACTCGCTGCCCTCGGTCGCAAGCTCGGGTGGCACATACCCCAGGCCCAGGTTCTTGCCCAGCGTCGGCGAAGGCATGCCGGTGGTAACCTCCCCGATCCGCTGGCCCTCTAGGCTGCGGATCTCGTAGCCACCGCGGGCGATGCCCCTGCCGGTCACTTCGAAGCCGGCCAGCTTGCGCTTGACGCCGGCCTGTTTGATGCTCTGCAAGCTCGCGCGACCGACGAAATCGCCCTTGTCGAGCTTGACCACCCAGCCAAGCTTGGCTTCATATGGGTTGATATCGTCGGCGATCTCGTGGCCGTAGAGCGCCAGGCATGCCTCGAAGCGCAGGCTGTCGCGCGCGCCCAGGCCACATGGCTTGAGCCCATCGTCTTTGCCCAGATGGAGCAGGCCGTCCCAGAGCTTCTCGACGTTATCGTCATCAACAAACAGCTCGAAGCCATCCTCGCCGGTGTAGCCGGTACGAGCGATCAGTGCTGGAATATCGCCGAGCAGCATGCCGGCAGTCACGCCGTGGAACGGCACTGCGGCTACGTCGACACCTTGCCCTGAGCCTGTCGAAGGGTCGGTCGCCTTGGCCAGGATCGTCTCGGCCAGCGGCCCCTGCAATGCCAGCATGGACGCGCGATCGGAGATGTTGGTCAGCTCGACGTCGAACCCGCTGATATTGTCGAGCATCCAGGCGAAGTCCTTCTCGATGTTCGAGGCGTTGACCACCACCATATAGCCGTCGGGCAGGTGATAGATGAAAATATCATCTACGATCCCGCCGTCGGGCCGGCACAGCAACGCGTAGTTCGATTGGCCCTCGCCGATCGTCGCAACATCCTGGGTGGCGATGTGCTGGAGAAACGCAAGCGCATCGCGGCCCTTGACCTCGACCTCGCCCATATGACTGATGTCGAACAGGCCGGCAGCGTTGCGAACGGCAGCGTGCTCGTCCACGATACCGCTATACTGGACCGGCATCTCCCAGCCGCCAAACTCGACCATCCGCGCACCCATGGCGACATGGCGATCGTGGAGCGGCGTTCGTTTGAGTTCGGCAGGGGCTGTCATTGGCGCGCCTCCTTTTGCTTTACAGGCAAGAATGCGACGACCTGATGATTGTATGCGGCACCGGGATTATAACAGATTGTGTCGCCAAGGCGCCGAGCGCAGTTTGCACGCTTATGGCTCGGCTCAGCGTGAATCAAAAACGCGAACAGCGTCAGGCCAAGCTGCCTGAGCTCTGTCCGCGAACCTGAGAGGTGCCCCATCTGCAGTAGGCAGTAGACAGGAAGCAGTAGGCAATCATCGCTATGAAACTGCCTACTGCTTACGGCATACTGGCGACTGATCCGGGTTACTCCTTCGGTGCCGCACGAGCGAGGCTCGGCGGCTCTCCAGAGTGCCGTCGGGGCGCAGTTCGGGGGCCTGAGAGATTCGCGCGAGGCATGGCTAACCTCGGCTTGCTCCTTCGGCGACCGTCCGTACGGTGCTCTCCCGCGCCCGTCGTTCGGCTATCGAATTTTGCACAGTATACCACAGGTTTTGCATGCGGGATGGAGCGGGCAAGCTTTGACGAACGATGGAAGACGATAGATATGCATCATCTTCCGTCCTCGGTCTTCCGTCGTGAGTTTAGCGCTTGAAGATCGACAGCCGCATCTGCGGGTCGGCCCCGCAGGAGTGGCAGCGCCCGTCGGTGATGCCGACGATCCGGCCGCTTGCGGCGCCGCGCTCGATCAGCGTATGGCCGCAGTGGTGGCAGCGCGTGATCTGGCCGGGCTCGGGACCATAGACGTAGTGCAACCCGGCCTCGTGGCCCAGCCGCCGGGCGCGCGCCACTGTGGCGGCTGCCGCCGCGCCAGCGTCGCCCGGCAACACATGCCAGGGCGTGTTAGGCCCCAACGTCTCGCGTACCCAGCCGACCAGCGCCTGGATCTGCTCGATCGAGTCGTTGACATTCGGGTGCAGTCGTGTCGTCACCTCGACATGGCAGCCCCAGCGCTGGCGAGCATGCGCAGCCACTTCCAAGATGCCGCGCCAGTGTTCCACACCGGCCAGCCGCTTGTAGGCCGCGTCATCGAACGCACGCAGCTCCAGGCTGATACCGTCGAGATAGTGGCCGTACTTATCCAGTGCCGCGATCGTTGAGTAGCCCGATGTGATTAGCGCGGTGTAGCGGCTGCTGGCGCGGCTGAATTGCAGCACTTCTGTGACATATTCGACCGCGACGGACGGATCGCTATAGTTCCAGACCACGCCGCGGCACAGCCGCTCGAGCGCCACTGCCGCAGCCCGCTCCGGCTCCAGCCGCCGGCGCTGGCTTTCCTCGGAAGGGATGCTGCCGTACTGGCCGCGCTGCTGGTCGGTGGGAAACGCGTAGCCCCACCCGCCGATCGCCAGCACCTGAGTGTCGGGGAAGAAATGCCACAGCCGGTGATCTTCGATCGGGCCAAAGTTGGCGGCGCTGATCATGCCGTCGTTCAGCACTTCGATCCCTTCTCGGGTGGCGGCGCGTACCAGGCAGCGCCCGGTTTCGCCCGCTGATAGGTTGCAGCGCCACTGGCAGACGCCGCAGCGCCGCCGCCCGCCGTCCTCCAGTTCAACAAGCTCGGTACGACGCATGGCATGCTCCTATTGGCATTCTATTCTGCGATGGAGTATAATGCATCTCGGGCAGTGGTATCAAGTCGCGCGCCAGAACACCATCGGCGCAGCGGCGAGATTCGCTCCATTTTTTTGGAAATCATTTGGGAAATGTTTTATAGACACTGTATATGCACTTTTAACAAAAGTGGCTGGCTGGGGGAGGTTCAGGAGGGCCTGCTGCCCTCCTGAACCTCCCCCAGCCGACGGTTCGGGGTGCTGGCCGGCGGCGAGAAGCCGCCGGCCAGCACCCCGAACCCCCAAATGTTAAAACTGCAAGGATAGCGATAGAAAGAACAATGGACGAAACTCCTTTGCGGCGTCGCCTCGGGCTTGATCAGTCATCGCAGGCAGTGGCGGAAGATCCCGCTGGTGATACCGGCTGGCAGCCTGCTCCCGAAGAGCAGGGTGATGAGCGCGCCATGTCCAGCGTGCGCGGCGTGGTCAAGGAGTTGCTCGAAACCGCGATCTTCATTCTGCTCGTCTTCCTGATTGTGCGGGGTGTGATCCAGAACTTCAAGATTGAAGGCCAGAGCATGGAGCCTTCACTCCACACCGGTCAATATATCCTCGTCAATAAGATCGTCTACTTCCACTTCGATATGAACGCCCCGCTGCGCTTGCTTCCGGGCAATTCCGATCTGCCGGCTCGCGTGGTCTATCCGTTCCATATGCCGCGCCGCGGCGAGGTGGTGGTGTTCGAGTACCCGCGCGATCTCAGCAAGGATTATATCAAGCGCGTGATCGGCATGCCTGGCGACACGGTGCTGGTCAAGGATGGACAGGTGTTCGTGAATGAAGTGCTGCTGGATGAGCCGTATCTCCAGGGTGTGCAGACAACCTGCCGCGGCGATGACGCTTGTACCCAGGGCCATCCGGTGACCGTTCCGCCTGGCGCAGTCTTTGTGATGGGCGATAATCGTAACAACAGCAGTGACTCGCGCGAATGGGGCCCGCTCCCGCTCGACGGTATCATCGGCAAAGCCTGGGTTTCCTATTGGCCGCGTGAGTATTGGGGCGTGATCCCGACGCCCACGTACGCGGCGCAGCCGTAGCGCGTTTGAAGGTTAGAACGTTCTAACGTTCGAACGTTCTAACGTTCTAACACCATGCACATCGCCATCAACGCCCATCTCCTGGCGCACACCCGCAGCTTCCGGCGCGCGGGCGTGTCGAACTATGCCGAGGCGCTGCTGACCCACCTGGGCGCGATCGACCGTGAGAATCGCTATACAGTGTATACGACGCGCGGATTGGATGCTGCGGCGCTCGGGCTGCCGCGGAACTTCGCGGTCCGCCCCAGCCGCCTGCCGACGATCAACCCGCGGGTGCGCATTCCCTGGGAGCAGCTGCTGGCGCCGGCGCTGCTGCGACTGAATCGGGCGGATGTGTTCCACGGTGTGCTGAATGTCGCGCCGTTGTTTTGCCCCGTGCCGAGCGTCATCACGATCCACGATCTGGCATTCTTGAGCTTCCCGCAAACGTTCCGGCGGCTAAATCGCGCATACCTGACCTGGGCCACGCGCGTCTCGGCTCGCCGTGCGTCGCGCATCCTGGCGGTCTCGGAGGCGACCAAGCAGGAGATTGTGCGCCTGCTGGGCGTGTCGCCCCAGAAGATTGTCGTTACCTACGACGCCGCGGAGGCCCGCTTCGCTCCGCCCCACCCGACCGAGCTAGCGGCCTTCCGCGCCCGCGCGCGGTTGCCGGAGCGCTTCATTCTGTTCATTAGCACGCTCGAGCCGCGCAAGAATGTGCCAACCTTGCTGGATGCCTATGCGCGTATCGCCCGTTCTACCGATGCGCCGCTGATCATCGGTGGCGGCAGAGGCTGGCTGTACGACGAGATCTTTGCCAAGGCCGAGTCGCTCGATCTGGGCGAGCGCATTCGCTTCGTCGGGTTCATCGATAGCAAGGATCTGCCACTGTGGTATGCCGCCGCGACGGTCTTCACCCTACCTTCGCTGTATGAGGGTTTTGGCATGGGTTTGCTGGAGGCCATGTCCTGCGGCACGCCGGTAGTCACCACCACCAGCAGCAGCCTGCCCGAGGTGGTGGGCGATGCCGGCCTGAAGGTGCCGCCGACCGACGCCGAAGCGTTGGGTCAGGCGCTGCTGCAGCTGCTGGACGACCCCGAGCTGCGCGCCGAGCTGCGCGAGCGCGGGCTGCGGCAGGCCCAGCGCTTTTCCTGGCGCGAGACGGCCGAGCGTACACTGGCAGTCTATCGCGACGCCGCTGCCGGCGGCGCGGCGCACTATCTGCCCGCGAAGGACGCGAAAAATTAGGAATGCTCCAATGGTCGAATATTTACTCGTCCCGGAAGTTTCGAGCGATCGGGATGCGCGGGCGATCAGCATGGCGTTGCGTGCGCTGCCGGGCGTGCATCTGGTGACGGTCAGCCTGAACGACAGGCGCGTGCGCGTCGAGCACAATGGCCGCGTGAACGCCGAGGAGTTGATTTGCGCAATCAACGACGCGGGGTATCAGCAGGTGGCGCTGCTCGCGTAGAAACCATCTCAGCGTGGTAGAACCGAGAACCATGACATGGTTCTCGGTTCTCGCTTCTCAGTTCGCCCAGAGGGCACCCGGTACTCGGCCTTTAGTCGGTGCCGTCACCGCGCCAGCTCCTCACCCGATCGACCAGGGTCTGCGTGTTCTCGCCGATCCCCGCGCCGACTTCGCGGGTGCGCTCGGCTGCGCGCCCGGCCTGCTCGGCGATGCTGGCGCCAATCTCGCGGCCGCGCGCCATTGCCTGCTCGGTCTGCTTGTAGCCCTTGCGCAGCACCGGCGGCCCCTGCTTGCGAACGGTGCGCGCGGCCTGCTCGGCGCGGCTCGCACCCTCTGCCAGCATGCCCGGGCCCTGCTTGCGCACCGAGTGGGCGGCCTGCTCGACGCTTAGCGCGCCGCGCTCCAGTATGCCTGGCCCGCGCTTGCGGATCATGCGGCCCCACTGCTCCACGCGCTCGCCGCTGCGAACGACCACGGCCGGCCCCTGCTTGCGAACGGTGCGCGCGGCCTGCTCAACGCTTAGCGCGCCGCGCTCGACCAGGCTCGGCCCCTGCTTGCGAACAGCGCGCGCGGCCTGCTCGGCTGCGGCCGCGGCGGCGATCAACGATGCCTCGGCGCGCGCCAGCCGCGTTTGCCGACGGCGGCGCGCCAGCAGAAACAGCACGCCGGCGACCGCCGCGAAGAGCAGGCTTATTCCGCCGACCATCATGATCCAACGCTGCTGCTGATCGTACTCGCTATACTCGGCTTCGGTCCCCGCCTCATGTTCGAAATTGTCGTTGTGCATATCATCCTCCTGTACGTGGGTTTCTCCATCGCTCGTCGCCATGGCTCTCCCCTTGGCGGGCGAGCGACTAGACGACCGATAGGCCAAGCGACATGTGCTGCAAGAAGTATGCCAGCATCCGTAGGCTACATCCCAAGCCCGATGCGCTGCGTGCTAGAATAGAGCTGCGAGTGGCACCGCTTAATGCAACGCCAAGCGAGGTGTGCGGTTTTGGGCAACGCTGCCAATCATCAGAAGCACCAGCCCCCGCCGCCCAACCGCCAACCCCGGCGCTGAAAGCGCACTAGAAAGGGACAGCGTATGCCTTCGACGATCGAGAATTTACCCCGGCCGCCCTGCTAGATCTCCCCTCCGGCCTATCACCCATCATATGGTTTCCCTCTGGGCCACTGGCCCCGCTTTGGATTCCCTACAGCTCGGTTAACGCCGACTCCCGATGATCTCGACGGCACTTGACGCGCGCCCGCCCAGGGCGGGCTTGGCTGTGCGCGCGCGCGTGCCCCGCCCCTCCCAGCTTCTGCTCGACGACCGATCGACAGATAGCATTGGGAGGAGCATATGGAAAGCATACAAGGCAAACAGGCCTTCCGGATGGATGCGCCTGCGCTGCATGGGCGGCTGGCAGGCTATCAGGAGGTTCTGCTCGATATAGGCACCGGCGATGGGCGCTTCGTGCGGCAGATGGCGCTGGCTTTCCCGGCGCGTTTCGCGATCGGTGTAGACGCCTGCCGCGAGAACTTGCGCGCCCATTCGCGCTGTGCATCGGCCAACACGCTCTACCTGATCGCCGAGGCGCGCGGGCTGCCTCACGCGCTCGACCGGCTGGCGACCCACATCACGGTCAATTTCCCCTGGGGCAGCCTGCTGGGCGGGCTTGTGACCAGCGAGCCCGTGCTGCTGGAGCGCCTCGCCGCCGTGGCGCGGCCAGGCGCGCTGCTGGAGGTGCGATTGAACGGCGGGGCGCCTACCGAGGCCGGCTGGTCGCTGGAGGATGGTGGCGAGCGGGTGCGCCAGGCGCTGCGCGCGGCCGGCTTTGGTGTGCGGCCGCCGATTGAGCTAGGCCCGCGCGAGCTGCGCGCTTGCCCGACCACCTGGGCCAGGCGGCTGGCCTACGGGCGCGACCCGCGCGGGCTGTACTTGCGGGGCGCCTACCGAGGCTAGCAAACGCTGGGCCAACTCAGACAAGGAGACAAGATGACAAGATGACAAGATGACATATATCGTGAGGTCTTGTCATCTTGTCACTCGGTCATCTTGTCATCTTGTCACG
Source organism: Roseiflexaceae bacterium (assembly GCA_035258585.1). Lineage (GTDB taxonomy): Bacteria > Chloroflexota > Chloroflexia > Chloroflexales > Roseiflexaceae > DATFXE01. The sequence continues at coordinate 7,277 of DATFXE010000480.1, forward strand.
ACTACCGTCGCTCGTAGTTCGGCGCCTCTTTGGTGATCGTCACGTCGTGGGGGTGGCTTTCGACCAGGCCGGCCATCGAGATACGGATGAAGCGCGCGTCGCGGCGCAGCGCCGCGATGTCCTTCGTGCCAACATAGCCCATGCCGGAGCGCAGGCCGCCGGCCAGCTGGAAGATCGTGTCGCTTAGCGGGCCTTTGTAGGCCACCATACCCTCGATGCCCTCGGCGACCAGCTTCTTGCCTTCGCCAGCGTTTTGGAAGTAGCGATCGCCGCTGCCGCGCTGCATCGCGCCGATCGAGCCCATGCCGCGGTAGCTCTTGTAGCTGCGCCCCTCGTACAGAATCGTTTCGCCAGGGCTCTCCTCGGTGCCGGCGAACAGCGAGCCGATCATGACGCTGTGCGCGCCGGCCGCCAGCGCCTTGGTGATATCGCCGCTATACTTGATCCCGCCATCGGCGATGATTGGCACGCCGAAGCGCTCGGCCACGCGCGCGCAATCGGTGATCGCGGTGATCTGCGGCATGCCCGCGCCCGAGACCACCCGGGTAGTGCAGATACTGCCCGGCCCCTGGCCGACCTTGATGGCGTCCACGCCGCGCTCACACAGCGCCGCAGTGGCCGCGCCGGTCGAGACATTGCCCGCGACCAGCTGCACGGTCGGGAAGGCCTCGCGAATGCGCAGCACCGCGTCGAGCACGCCCTGCGAGTGGCCATGGGCCGTGTCGATTGTCAGCACATCGGTGCCGACCCGCACTAGCGCCGCCGCCCGCTCCAGGAAATCGCCCGAGGCGCCGATCGCCGCGCCGACGCGCAGCCGGCCATGTTCGTCCTTGCAGGCGTTTGGGTGCTCGATCTGTTTCATGATGTCTTTGACCGTGATCATCCCCAAGAGCTTGCCGCGCTTATCGACCACTAGCAGCTTCTCGATCCGATGCTTGTGCAGGATCTCTTTGGCCTGCTCCAGCGTCGTGCCTTCCGGCACGGTCACGAGGTTCTGCGACGTCATCAGCTCGCGGATGGGCCGGCTGCGATCGGTCTCGAATCGCAGGTCGCGATTGGTCAGAATGCCGACCAGCTCGCCCTCGAGTGTGGTGATCGGGATACCCGAGATCCGATATTCCGCCATCAGATCCAGCGCGTCGCCGACAGTCTTCTCCGGGCCCATGGTGATCGGGTCGGTGATCATGCCGCTTTCGGAGCGCTTGACCTTGCGGACCATCTCGGCCTGCTCCTCGATCGCCAGATTTTTGTGGATGAAGCCCAGCCCGCCCTCGCGCGCCAGCGCGATCGCCAGCCGGTGCTCGGTGACGGTGTCCATCGCCGAGCTGGTGATTGGGATATTGATCCGAATACCGCGGGTGAGCATGGTGCTCAGGTCGGTGTTGGACGGCAGCACGCGTGACTCGGCCGGAACCAGCAGCACATCGTCAAACGTGAGGCCATCTCGGGCGTATTTGTCGTCCCAGTCGATTGTCATTGGTTTCTCCTGCTATCGGTGGTTAGAGAACATTTGGTGGGGTTTGGGGGCGGCGTCGCCGCCCCAAACCCCACCATTGGGCAGGTCTGGAGGGGCCTTCGGCCCCTCCAGACCTGCCCAATCGTTTTTTCAAAGAGTTGCGGACGCATAATAAAAAAGCCCCCTGCGCGCAAGGGCGCAGAGGGTAGCTTCGGCATCTGCCGGAGATCAATTGGTCGCTGATGACGTGTCAGTAGGCGCATGGCTCCAGATGGGTCGGCGATATTCCGAGTACTATACGTCCAGTCGACTGCTCCGTCAATACGACTTTCGGCCTAGTCATACCGCTCACCCCTGTGCTGAAAGCACGCTAGCGCATGCTATTCACCAGCGCGATATAGTCGCGCATGGCCTGTTCCTTGGCGGTGCCCTTGAGTTTGGCCCAGGCATCGTATTTTGCGCGTCCGACGAAATCGGTGAAGCCTGGGCGACTACCCGCGACATCGCCGGCCGTGGCCTGCTTGTAGAGCGCGTAGATCTGCAAGAGTGTGTCGTTGTCCGGCCGTCTGGGCAGATTCTGCGCAGCCTGCGCCGCGGCCTCGAATTGGGTGCGAAGATCGGACATTCTCGTTCACCTCCTTTGCTGCCGCCCTGATCTGGACAGTCGACGAAGCATGATCTGCGGATAACCCTAATGGCGCGAAAGCGTCAAATATATCTGCGTGTATTCGCGCAATTCGCGGATTCTCTACCGTCGTTCTAGGCAATCGTCTATCGTCTCCCGTCCAGCGTCGATCGTCGCGTCGATTACGCAATCACGCCGTTCGTGGGAACTGCCAGCGGGCGATCGATCGCGGCGGCGATCCGTTCGAGCTGGCCGATCATGGTCTGGAAGGTTGCCGGCGTCAGGGCCTGCTCGCCATCGCAGGTGGCAAAAGCCGGATCGTGATGTACTTCGACGATCAGGCCATCGGCCCCGGCGGCCACCGCCGCGCGAGCCAGCGGCACGACCCGATCGGCCCGGCCGCTGGCGTGCGATGGATCCACGATCACCGGCAGGTGCGAGAGCTGCTTGATCACCGGCACCGCGCCCAGGTCGAGCGTGAAGCGCGCGCTGTCGTCGAACGTGCGAATGCCGCGCTCGCACAGCACCACGTTCGGGTTGCCTTCGGCCAGAATGTACTCGGCCGCCAATAGCAGATCCTTGACCGTGGCCGCGAACCCGCGCTTCAGTAGCACTGGCCGCTTGGTACGACCGACCGCTCTGAGCAGTGGGTAGTTCTGCATGTTGCGTGCGCCCACCTGGAGCATATCGGCGTAGT
>DATFXE010000481.1:0-9786 GCA_035258585.1 Roseiflexaceae bacterium
GAGGAGCTGGACCCGGCTTTCAGCCAGGCGCAGCTGTTCGACAGCCAGAACCGACTGATCGAGCCAGGCCCTGGGGAGATCGCACCTTCTGCGCCGCGCGTGCTGCGGCTGATCCTGCCCGACCTGCCGAAGGGCAGCTACACTGCGCTCTGGCGGGTGCGCTCGATCGTCGACGGGCACATCACTGAGGGCAGCCTGCCGTTTGGTGTTGGCGTCGCGCCCACGAGCACCTCGCTGATCCCTCCGCTCGGCGCGCCCGACCCGGCCACGCCCTCGCCGCCGCCGCTCGCTACGCTCGCCCGCTGGCTCAACCTCGTCGCGGTAGTCCTGGCGCTGGGCGGCCTGCCGTTCGGGCTGCTCGTCTGGCGGCCGGCGTTCCGGCGTGCGAGTACCGACGACCGACCACCGATCACCGAAGACTCTGGAGATCGGGGACTGGCGATAGGCGATCAGGAGACATCTATTCCCAATCGCCAATCGCCAATCGCCAATCGCTCGCTTGAAGTCGCGGATGACGCAATCACTCATTTCATCCGTCGCACGACGGCGCTGGGCGGCCTGCTGTTTGTACTGACCAATCTACTCTTTCTGATCACACAGGCGGCTGAGGCCGCGAATGTCCCGCTGGCGCAGGCGATTGGGGCGCCAGCTATCCAGTTGCTGAGCGGACAGACCGGGCTGCTGTGGCTGGCGCGCCTGGCGCTGATGCTTCAGGTCGTCGTGCTGGTGTGGCGGCTGCCGCCCTCAGGCCGTGGCCCGGCCGGCATGTGGTGGGCGCTGTTGGCGATCGGCGGTGTGATCGTGCTGACTCTCAGCCTGCGCTCGCACGCCGCGGCCAGCCAGGCGGCGGCGATCGCGGTGCCGGTAGACTGGCTGCACCTGGCGGCGACGATCGCCTGGCTGGGCGGGCTAATACCGCTGGCGTTCGCCCTCAGCCTGGCGCGCGCCTTGGATCAGGCCATGCCGCCGGCGCTGCTCATCCCGCGCTTCTCGCGGCTGACGATCCCGTGCGTCGCGATCCTAACCGTGACGGGAATCTACAACTACGTGCTGCATATCGGCGCGCTCGAACTGCTGCCAACCACTACCTACGGGCGGGCGCTGCTGATCAAGCTCGGGCTGTTTGGCGTGCTGCTGCTCCTGGGGGGGCTGAATCTGTTCGTGCTTTCACGGCGGCTGCGCTCGCCGACGATAGAGGATGGACCCTTCGCCTGCCCTGAGCGCAGTCGAAGGGTCCATCGTCAAACAGCGGATAGCTTTCCAGACAGCTCACAGGTAGAACCCGGCCTGGCGGGCGCGTTCGTCCGCAGCGTGCGCGGGGAGCTGGTCGCCGGGGCGCTGCTGCTGCTGCTGGTGGGGGCAATGACCAGTGTCGCGCCGAGCAAGGTCGCATGGCAGGCGCACGAGCAGCAGGGCATCGCTCAATCCGCTCAGGTGGGCGATGTTGGCCTGACGCTGCGGGTGGCTCCGGCGCAGATCGGCGACAACGAGTTCGCGGTGGATGTGCTCGACTCGCGCCCGAACGCTCAGGCGGCGCCGACACGGGTGCTGCTGCGCTTCGACATGCTGGGCATGGACATGGGCCAGATCCAGACCGAGGCCCGGCAGGCGGGCGCCGAGCGCTATACCGCCCGCGGCAGCTTCACGTCGATGGGCGGGCGCTGGAATGTCGAGGTGGTGCTGCGGCGTGCCGGCTTCGACGACGTACGGCACACTTTCGAGGTTGATATCGTGCGCGGGGCGCCGTTTGTGATCGAGCAGTGATATTGGAAAACGCTATACCTGTGGAGTTTGCGCTATAGTGACAGGGGGCTCGCTATCGGGCCGAACGAAGTGAAGCACCTCAACGAATAGCGCTGAGATGCTTCACGGAGCTTGCCAATGCCATCTGTAGCTTCAACGGCAAGCAGCACTCGGTCTTATGCCTCGACCGGCTGCTGCTCCTGCGATTCCGCCCGATGATCCTTCAGCGTGGACAGATCGCGAATTCGCTCGGTGAACAGCACGCCGTCCAGGTGATCGATCTCATGCTGGAGCGCGCGGCCGAGCAGGCCGTCGGCCTTGCGGATGCGCCGGTATTTGCCATCCAGATCCTGGTATTCGACCGTCACCCAGGTGTAGCGCGGCACATCGCCATACCAACCGGGCAGGCTCAGACACCCCTCCTGGCCGATCTCCTCGCCCGAGCTGGCCTTGACGATCTGGGGGTTGATCAGCACATAGTGTTCTTCAGGCGCGACCTCGACGCGCGTGCCGTCCGGTCGCTCCTCAACCTCTGGCGGAATCCAGATCACCGCCATGCGCTGGCTGATACCGATCTGCGGTGCCGCAAGACCGACGCCATTCGCCGCATGCATGGTCTCAAACATGTCGGCGGCCAGCTGCTTCAGCGCCGGAGAGATGGCCTTGACTGGGTGACTGCGTGTCTTCAGAATCTTCTTATCGTCCGGGTTCTCGATCTGCAATATTCTCCGCACAGCCATGTCGGATATCCTCATATCACTAAATGACAGGACTTACGCAGTCGGCGTTTGCAGGGAGGTTTGGAGGGACGCAGTCCCTCCAAAATCGCCTCTTTTTGGCCGGTCTCGGCCACATTCGTGGCCGAGACCGGCCAAAAAAGGGAGATCTCGGGGGCGGTGCAACCGCCCCCGAACCCCCACCGCGTAAGTCGTGTAAATGATTGTCTTTATTATAGCACACTGCATCTGCCGCGCGTTGCACGACCGCCCAACCCCTATGCTATACTGGATGCATTCATCTCCAGCTTGCATGCGCCCGCCAGCCGCCCACGGCTGAATATGCTGCCGCTGAAGATTGAGGAGTGGAGTTATGTGGCCCCTCACGATCGATGACTCGCGCGAACCATCCATAGTGGCGCGCTATGGCGTGGCGCTGCTGGCCAGCGCATTGGCGCTGCTGCTGACCTGGCTGCTGCGGTCGTTTATGGAGCGGAATCTGTTCCTGTGGTTCTTCGCCGCAATTGTGATTGGCGTGTGGTATGGCGGCCTGGGTGCGGGGCTGCTGGTGATCGCGATCGCAATGATCGGCATTAGCTATTTCTTTATTGGGCCATTTGGTTTGTTCGAGAGCTATCCCGAGGGGCTGCTGCGCCTGGGCGTGTTTATGCTGGTCGCGCTGCTGATCAGCTGGCTGACCGAGTCCCGCCGGCGATCGATGCGGGCAGCGCTGGCCGAGCGCGAGCAGCTGCGTGTGACGCTCTCGAGCATCGGCGACGCGGTGATCGCCACCGATGTGCATGGCTGCGTGACGCTTATGAATGCTGTGGCCCAGACGCTTACCGGCTGGAGCAGCGCCGAAGCGCTAGGCCAGAATATCGCCAGCGTCTTTCGGATCATCAACCAAGAGACCCGTCAGCCGGTTGAGAACCCGGTGGAGCGGGCGCTACGCGAAGGCGTTGTGGTCGGCCTCGCGAATAACACGCTGCTGATCGCCAGAGATGGCGTAGAGCGCCCGATCGCCGACAGCGGCGCGCCGATTCGCGATGGCCAGGGCAGGGTCGTCGGCGTGGTGCTGGTCTTTCGTGATATCACCGCGCGTAAGCAGGCCGAGAGCGCGCTGAGACGCTACCAGCTGCTCTCCGAGAACGCCCGCGACATCATGCTGTTCATCAGCCAGGAGGGCCGGATTGTCGAGGCCAACCGCGCGGCTGTTACGGCGTACGGCTTCGATCGCGAAACACTGCTGACTAAAACGATCTACGATCTGCGTGATCCTACGAGCGTCTCATCAGTCGATACCCAGATGCGCGAGGCCGATAGCAGCGGTATCCTCTTCGAAGCCACCCATCGCCGCGCCGACGGCACGCTCTTCCCGGTTGAGGTCAGCTCGATCGGCACGACGATCGATGGCCAGCGTGTGCTCCTGAGTATCATCCGCGATATCAGCGCCCGCCGGCAGATCGAGGCGGCGCAGGCGCAGCTGGCCGCGATCGTCCAATCCAGTAGCGACGCGATTATCGGTAAAGCGCTCGACAGTACAATTATGAGCTGGAATCCAGGCGCCGAGCGCATGTATGGCTATACAGCCGAAGAAGCTGTCGGGCGCTCGATCGGCATGCTCGCACCGCCGGACCGGCCCGACGAGATCCCCGAGATCCTGGAGCGCCTCAAACGGGGCGAGCGAATCGACCGGCTCGAAACAAGACGGATGCGCAAAGACGGCACGATCATCGATGTCTCGCTGACTATTTCGCCGATCCGAGATGCCAATGGAGCGATCACCGCCGCCTCGACGATCGCACGCGATATTTCCGAGCGCAAGCGGGCCGCGGATCGCACCGCGCGCCTGCAGACGATCGCAGCCGCCCTATCCGAGGCGCTCACGCCGGCCCAGGTGGCCGATGTGATCATCTCGCAAGGCATTCCCGCGATCGGCGGGCGGGCTGGCTCGATCGTGCTGCTGAGCGAGGATGGCCAAGCATTGGAGCTGGTCGGCGCCAGCGGCTATCCGGCGCAGATGATCGATTCCTGGCAGCGGTTCCCGCTCTCGCAAGCTGCTCCGCTCTCCGAGGCCATTCGCTCGAAGAAGGCAATTCTGATCGAATCGCGTGCAGCGCTGGCGGCCAGCTACCCACAGCTCGAGCCGCAATCCTTGCGCGACCACGGTGCCTGGGCCGCTCTCCCGCTGCTGGTCGATGGGCGCGCCAGTGGGGCGCTCGGCTTCAGCTTTAGCGAAGCGCGCGTGTTCAGCGCCGACGAGCGCGCGTTTTTGCTGACCGTGGCGAGCCAATGCGCCCAGGCGCTCGAGCGGTCGCGCCTGTACGAGGCCGAGCGGCACGCGCGCGCCAGCGCCGAGGCGGCGGTGCGGCTGCGCGATCAATTTCTCTCGATCGCCGCCCATGAGCTGAAGACACCGCTGACCTCGCTGGCCGGCTACGCCCAGCTGTTCCAGCGCCGCACGCAGCGCGACGGCGGCCTGAACGAAGCCGACCAGCGCGCGCTCAACGTGATCGTGGAACAATCGACCCGCCTCAACCGCATGGTCGCGGCACTGCTCGATATCACGCGGATCGAGAGCGGGCAGCTGAGCATCACCCGTGCGCCGCTGGATCTGTGCGAGCTGGCGCGGCGTGCGGCCGACGAGGCGCGCGAGCAGGCCGAAGACCATCCGATCGAATTTGACTGTCCTGTCGGGCCGCTTATGATCGAAGGCGACGACCTGCGGCTGGAGCAGGTGCTGCAAAATCTGATCCAGAACGCGATCAAATACAGCGGGCCGGGCGCGCTGGTATCGCTGCGCATCGAGCGCCAGGGTGCGCACGCAGCTGTCTCGGTCAGCGATCGTGGGATCGGCATCCCCGAGGCGGCGCTGTCACAGCTGTTTAAGCGCTTCTACCGCGCTCCCAACGTGGACGAGCGCCAGATCAGCGGCATAGGCATTGGGCTCTACGTGGTCAGAGAGATTATCAGCCTGCACGGTGGCACGATCGAGGTCGAAAGCGTCGAGGGCCAGGGCAGTACCTTTACCGTGCGATTGCCGCTGATGCCGGAGTGATTCGGGCGCAGGTAGCCAGGAGTAGCGCGACGAAGACAAGCTGTCTATTGGTGTAAATTCGCGGATCGCTTCGGACTTTGATGTGACCCTGATTAGTGAGCGCAGCAGTATGCCGAATCAGCGGCCTATGGTATAATACGCGGCGCGCTCTCTACGATAGGAAGTGATCCGAATGCCCTCGCTTGCGGTCGTGATCGTCAGTTACAACACATGCTATCTCCTGCGCGACTGTCTGCGCTCGATCGATCCCGGTGGCGCGGAGTGCGCGCTGGATATCTGGGTGGTCGACAACGCCTCGCGCGATGGCAGCCCCGCGATGGTGCGCGCCGAGTTCCCGCATGTCCACGTGATCGACAGCCCGCGCAACGGCGGGTATGCCTACGCCAACAATCTCGCCCTGCGCGCCATCCTCCAAGAAGGGGAGTGGGGGAGTAAGGGAGTAGGAGAAACTGTCTCCCCTACTCCCCTACTCCCCTACTCCCCTACCCCAACCCCCGACTACGTTCTGCTGCTCAACCCCGACACCGTCGTCCCGCCCGGTGCGCTCGATGCGCTGGTGGGCTTTATGGAGGCGCACCCGCAGGTCGGAGCGTGCGGGCCCAAGCTGCTGCTGGGCGATGGAACGCTCGACGTGGCTTGCCGGCGCGCCTTCCCGACGCCTGAGATCGCGTTCTATCGTATGGTGGGCCTCTCGCAGCTGTTTCCGCGCAGCCCGCGTTTCGGCCGCTACAATATGAGCTACCTCGACCCCGACATGCAAACCGAGGTCGACTCGGTCGTCGGGGCGTGCATGCTGGTGCGCGGCTCGGTGATACGCGAGGTTGGGCTGCTGGACGAGGCCTATTTTATGTATGGCGAGGACCTGGATTGGGCCTACCGGATCAAGCAGTTTGGCTGGAAAATCATGTATGTGCCGAGCGTGATGGTGCATCACTACAAGCGGGCCTCCAGCCGTCAGCGGCCGTTCGCCTCGATCCGCGCCTTCTACGACGCAATGCGCGTGTTCCATCGCAAATACTACGCCGCTATGACACCGGCGCCGCTCAACGCGCTGATTGAGCTTGGGATCACACTCAAGGAGGTATGGGGACTTGGCAGCAATCTCCTCCGCCCGCCAGCCGCGCGCCGAGTCGGCTAACGCTGTGCGCCCGCGGCCATGGGTCCCGCGGATGCTGCTGACCCTCGGGCTGATGGGCTGTGACGCGCTGGCTATCAATGGCGCCTGCATCGGCGTGTATGTTTGGGGCCTGCGCAACAGCGCCGATCTGAAGGCCCAGTTCGACGCCAGCCTACCGGCCACGGCGCGGATCTTTTTGCTGCTGCTGAACCTGATCTTCGCCATAACGTTCATTACTGGCGGCCTGTACACGATCAAGCGCGGCGCCTCGCGGGTGGACGAGGCGTTCAAGGTGGTGGTGGCGATCTCGCTGGGCATGTTCATTGCCTATATCGTTAACGCGCTTCTGCCGGTGCTGTTTAATAACAATCTCGACGATTTGCCGCTCGAGCAGCAGATTGTCGCGCTCTGCTGGGCCGCCGCGATCCTTGCCAGCGTGACGCTACGCGTGCTATACCGCGGCTTCCGCTATACGCTGCGCCGCTATGGCATCGACACCCGGCGCCTGCTGATCGTCGGCGCGCGCGACCCGGGCCGGCTGGTTTACTCCACCGTGCGCCGTGCGCCGCGGCTGGGCTACCGCGTCCAGGGCTTTCTTTCCGATACTGTGCCAGTCGGCGAGATCGTGGATGATCTGCCGGTGCTCGGCCGCACCAGCGCGCTTGGTCGCGTGATTCGCGCGACACAGGCCGACGAGGTGATCATCGCGCTCTCGGGCCGCTCCTCCAACGACGTGCTCGACATCGTGGCGCTGGCCGAGGATGAGTCAGTCGAGATCAAGCTCTACCCGGACGCATTCCAGCTGATCACCAACAACGAGGTCTCGGTCGGCGATATCAGCGGCCTGCCGCTGCTGAGCGTCAAGAATGTCGCGCTCGACAACCCGCTGAATCGCGCGCTCAAGCGTGCGCTCGACATGGTCGCGGCTGTGCTGATGCTGACATTTGGCTCGCCGCTGATGCTGCTGGTCGCCGCGCTGATTCGGCTGGACTCGCGTGGGCCGGTGTTCTTCGCACAGGAGCGGGTCGGTTTGGATGGTAAGCCCTTCCCGACGATCAAGTTCCGCACGATGCGGGTGGATGCGCCCGACCTCGGCAACTGGACGACTAAAGACGATCCGCGCGTGACGCAGCTGGGCGGCTTTTTGCGGCGCTACTCGTTGGACGAGCTGCCGCAGTTCATGAACGTGCTGCGCGGGGAGATGAGCGTGGTCGGGCCGCGGCCAGAGCAGCCGATCTGGGTCGAACACTTTAGCCAGAGCATCCCGCGCTATGTGCGCCGCCACAAACAGAAGGCCGGCATCACCGGTTGGGCCCAGGTCAACGGCCTGCGCGGCGATACCAGTATCGAGGAGCGCACCCGCTACGATCTGTACTATGTCGAAAACTGGTCGCTGCTCTTCGATATCAAGATCATTATCAAGACCGCGATTGCGATTTTTCAGGGCGAGAATCATGGATACTGAGCGCAGTAGGCAGTAAGCAGTAGGCAGTAAGCAGTAACTCTATGTCGAATGCCGACTGCAAACTGCCTACTGCCGACTGGAGATAGTATGGCCGAACTCTACGAACTAACCATCGCCGCGGCGCGCGATATGCTGGCGAGCGGTGAGATAACGGCGCTTGAACTGACGCAGGCCTGCCTCGACCGGATCGTGGCGGTGGATAACCAGGTGCGCGCGTTTCTGGCGATCGACGACGAGAGCGCTCTCGAGCAGGCGCGGACGGCGGACGCGGGACGTCGTGGTAGGGGCGCGGTGACCGCGCCCCTACTCGGCATACCGTTGGGGATCAAGGATGTGATCTCGACCGAGGGTTTGACGACCACCTGCGGCTCGAAGATGCTGGAGGAGTACATCCCGCCCTACGACGCGACCGTGGTGCGGCGCCTGAAGGAGCAGGGCGCGGTGCTACTGGGCAAGCTCAACTGCGACGAGTTCGCCATGGGCTCGTCCACTGAGCGCAGCGCCTACTTCCCGACCCGCAACCCCTGGGATCTTCAGCGTGTGCCGGGCGGATCGAGCGGCGGCTCGGCGGCGGCCGTAGCGGCGGGCGAGGCGCTTGGCACGCTCGGCACCGACACCGGCGGCAGCATCCGCCAGCCGGCTTCGCTGTGCGGCGTGACCGGGCTGAAGCCCACCTACGGCCGGGTGTCGCGCTTCGGGCTGGTGGCCTTCGCCTCGTCGCTCGACCAGATCGGCCCGTTCGCCCGCACCGCCCGCGACTGCGCGATCTTGCTCGGCGCGATCGCCGGGGCCGACAAGAACGACTCGACCGCCGCGCCGCAGCCAGTAGCAGATTACGAGGCGGCGCTGACGGGGGACGTGCGCGGGCTGCGCGTGGGCGTGCCGAGCGAGTACTTCATCGAAGGCACGCAGCCCGGCGTGGATGCCGCCGTGCGCGAGGCGATCGCCGCACTGCGCGACAGCGGGGCCGAGATCCTCGAGATCTCGCTGCCGCACACCAAGTACGCCCTGCCGGTCTACTACATCATCGCGCCGGCCGAGGCCAGTTCGAACCTGGCGCGCTACGACGGCGTGCGCTACGGTCTGCGCGAGACCGACGAAACCTACTGGGATGAGCTTGAGAAGACCCGCGGCTCCGGCTTTGGCCCCGAGGTGCGGCGGCGGATCATGCTCGGCACCTATGCGCTCTCGGCCGGCTACTACGATGCCTACTACAAGCGCGCCCAGCAAGTGCGCACGCTGATCCGGCGCGACTTCCAGCAGGCCTTCGAGCGGGTGGACATCATCGCCGCGCCGACCGCGCCGACCGTGGCATTCAAGATCGGCGAGAAGACCGACGACCCGCTGGCGATGTACTTGGAGGATGTGTTTACGCTGCCGGGCAGCCTGGCCGGCGTGTCTGGCCTGGTGGTGCCGTGCGGCTTCAGCGAGGGGCTGCCGGTTGGGCTTCAAATGATCGGCCGGCCCTTCGACGAGGCCACGCTGCTGCGCGCTGGCGATGCGTATCAGCGCGTGACCAACTGGCACACCAGCCGGCCCGCGCTCAAAGCCGATACTGCCTCCGAAGAATAATCACGATCCGCGAATAACGCGAATAGACACGGATGGATATACGCATTATCCGCATTATCCGTGTAATCCGCGGATCAACCTGTGAGGGAGCGAGATGGAAAGCCGGGCCAAAGTC
>DATFXE010000482.1:0-9290 GCA_035258585.1 Roseiflexaceae bacterium
TCGGCCAGGGCGATCGTGCGACTCACAATCGTCACGTCGCGCTCGTGTGTGACCATGACGACGGTCTTGCCATCGGCCGCCAGGTCGGCGAAGAGCTGCAGGACGGCATCCGAAGTCTGGGAGTCCAGGTTGCCGGTCGGCTCGTCGGCGACGATCAGCGAGGGATCGTTGGCCAGCGCGCGGGCGATCGCGGCACGCTGCTGCTGGCCGCCGGAGAGCGCCGACGGTAGCTTATCAGCCTGCTCGGCAATGCCGACGCGATCGAGCAGCGCCAGAGCGCGCGGCCGGCGCTCACGCACCGGGTACGTGTTGCAGAAGTCCATCGGCAAGACGACATTCTCAGCGACCGTCAGGGTCGGCAGCAGCTGGAAGAACTGGAACACGACGCCGACGTTGCGCCCGCGCCAGATCGCCAGCTGCTCCTGCGAGAGCGCGTGGACAGGCGTGTGGGCGATGTTGATCTCGCCGCTACTGGGCCGATCGATGCCGGCGATCAGGTTGATTAGGGTCGATTTGCCGCTGCCGGACTTGCCGACCACGGCGACGAACTCGCCGGCCTGTACCTGCAGGCTGACACCCTTGAGCGCGGTGAATGCGCCGGAAGGAGTTGTGTACGACTTGACCACCTGCCGCACATCAATCAGTAGAGAGCCAGGCGCCTGGCCCTTACTGGCGCGCTGGCCTGAAGAGCGATGATGAAGCATAGAGCAAACCTCCTTTAACGATAGATTTACTGTCTATTAATATCTACACTGTTTACTTATTGCCACAGTGTTCGTTTTCTGTTATACTGTCTCTCAGTATGAAGATCAATCACCAATCCGGCCGTGCATGTCCATTAGGAGACACGCAGACGCAAATTGGCCAGGAACTGGGAGTGTAAGAATGACAGCAAAAGCAGAAGACCGGCGGATACAGCGGACGCGCGCCCTGCTGCTGAGTGCGCTGCTCGATCTGATCGTGGAAAAGGGATACGAAGATATCAGTGTGCAGGATATCGTCGACCGGGCGAATGTCGGGCGCTCGACCTTCTACAAGCACTTTCTGGATAAGCGTGAGCTGCTTTTGACTGGGGTGGAGGGATTACAGAACCTCTTGACCCAGCAGCGCGCAACGCAAGATGTATCGGCGGCGCCGGGCGCGCGCCTGTTGGGGTTTAGCCTTTTGCTGTTTCAGCACGTCCAGAGCAACTTGCGGTTCTGCCGGGCGCTGCTTGGCCCGCACAGCGCGGCGATCGTGGAGCCGCGCATCCACCACATTCTGGCCGACCTGGTACGGGAAGAACTGGCAGCGTTCGTACCAGCTGGCGCCGCGTTGGTGATTCCACTCGATGTGGTGGTGCAGTATACGGTCAGCGCCTTCCTGGGGCTGCTGCGGTGGTGGATGGAGCAGTCCAGACCCTGTGCCGCGGAGGAGATCGATCGGCAATTCCGGACACTGACCATGCCTGCGATCACTACCACGCTTGGGATGGTGGCAATCGCGCCCGAAATTTGACCTACATTCCGATTTATCGTCCCGAAATGACTCCTCGCTCCAGTTCATAGATGTCACAATCGCTTCCAAATAGGCAAGACCCTTCACTGCATCCGGATGATGATATGTCCAGTCGAAGGCCAGGGCCGATCCCCAATCATGCACGACAAATGTGACGCGCTCGCGGACTTCGAGCAAGTTAAGCAGGGCATCCAGAAAGCTGCGATGCTCGACGAAGGTGTAGGAGGAGGGGCCGCGGTTGGGCAGCTTGGCAGAATCACCCATGCCAATGAGATCAGGGGCAATACAGCGCCCGAATCCTTCCAGGTACGGAATGATATTGCGCCAGAGGTAGGAAGAGGTTTGGAAAGGATGATGCCCAGCAGTGCCCCCGCCGCCAAACGCTGACATGATGATGCCGAACGCTGCCGCGCCTTCCAGCACTCGCGTCTTGGCGAGCACAGGAACGCCCAGCGTGGCTTGCAGCGCAGCTGCAGTCGCCGCTGAACGAGCGACCCGCAGAACTCCCCCATGAACTTGATCGCTTCCTGACACGACCTTCATCAGTTCTTGATAGCCGATTCGCTAGACTATCTCCAGGTTCAACCGATGCTACGGATGGTTGGTTGAAGTCTTACTGATCGCTGCACAAATAGCTAAACTTTGTGGTGGGGTGTGGGGCGGCGAAGCCGCCACACCCCACCACTGGGGAGGTCTGGAGGGCCGACGGCCCTCCAGACCTCCCCAGCAGCCATCTTTAGCTGCTTACGCAGCGGTCAATATGAAACTGGAGGATAATCGACTATGCAGAGCACATCCATCGATCGACACGCTTGGCGCGCCGCACGCGCGCTGGCCGCGCTCCTGGCGGCGCTGCTCGTGCTGAGCGCGTGCGCCGGCATCGGCGCGCCGGCCGCCACGCCTCAGCCTGGCGCCACCGCCACGGCCGCAGGCACGGATGCAACCAGCGCCCCCGACGCCACCGCCTCGGCCAGCGCCGTGACGATCGGCTTCGCAGCGCCAGAGCCCGAGCGCTCGGCCTACGAGCCGCTGATCGCGGCCTTCAATCAGCAGAACCCCGACGTCCACGTCGAGTTCGTGCCGCTCCCGATGCAGCAGGTGCAGTCGCCCGACCAGATGATGCGCCAGCTCGTCAGCGCCGCCGACACCGCCGCGACATTCTTTCTACGTCCCGAGGACATCAAGAACGGCCTGGTGCGCGATCTCGCGCCGCTGATCGATGCCGACCCACAGTTCGATCGCGACGACTTCTATCCCGGCGCGCTGGCCACGGGGTCGGGCAGCAGCGGGGTCTACATGCTGCCGCGCACGCTGCGGCTCGCGCTGCTCTCCTACAACAAGGATCTGTGGTCCAGGCGCGGCCTGCCGGCGCCGAAGCCGGGCTGGACCTGGAGCGACCTGCTGGCCGCCGCCCAGCAGCTAGCTCAGAAGCGCGGCGACACGGTCGACGTCTACGGCTTCGCCGGCGGTGGCGACGACGGCCTGGCGGCGCTCGGCGGCCTGCTGACCGAGGCCGGCGTCGACATCTCCGCCAATGTGGAGCAGCTGCGGCTCGATCAGCCGAAGATCGCCCAGGCGATCGAGCGCCTGGCTGGCCTGGTGAAGTCCGGCGCGGTCTACGCGAACCCCGGCGCCGGCAAGGATCTCCTCAAGCTGATCGCCGACCAGCGGATCGCGATGTGGTTCGGCATGCCGGTGATGATCGGCCCCGACGTGCCCAAACCTGCGTTCGCCGTCGGCACAGCGGCGCTGCCGCCGATCGGCGGGTTGCTGGAGGGCGGGGCCGAGGGCTATGTCATGAGCGCCGGCACGGCCCACCCCGAGGCCGCTTGGCGCTGGCTGTCGTTCCTGAGCCGCCAGGAGGTGCGCCGGCCGTTTATGGAGGCCGGCGTTGGAGACAGCGTGCCGGCGCGCAAGTCGCAGGCCGAGCGCAGCGGCTACTGGAAGCAGCTCGACCCCGAGGCGACCGCTGCGGTGCAGGCCATCCTCGCGCGCGGCGCCTCGCCGCTGGCCGGCGCCCCAGGCGATCGGCGCGCGATCGAGGCGCTCGGCCAGGCGCTGGCGGCGGTCGTGGGCGGCCGGCCGGTGGCCCAGGCGCTGGCCGAGGCCCAGGCCGCGCTCGACAACCAGGTTGCCGAGGCCCAGACCACCCCCACCGCCACGCCCGACACCGCGCCGCTCGTCGTGGCCACGCCCGAGCCCAGTGGGCCGCCGCCTGGCGCGACGGCGATCACCTTCAACGTGCCGCCGTTCCAGTCCGAGCAGTTTCGGCACCTGGCGAGCGAGTTCAACAAGCAGCATCCCGAGCTGTTCGTGCAGGTGAAGACCACAGAACCCATACGACCCGACGAGGGGAAAATGACTCTGGCGAAGATGGCCGAGGGCGCCGACTGCTTCAGCTGGCCCAGATCGGCCGCCGCGGGCCAGATCAGCGGGACACTCGATCTTCAGCCGCTGATCGACGCCGATGCCCAGTTCAAGCTCGATGACTACCCGGCCGCGCTACTGGCGCCGTTTAAGCGTGGGACCACGCTCTTGGGCCTGCCCTACCAGGTGCGGCTGCGGGCGCTGACCTACAACCAGAGCGCCTTCGACGCCGCCGGGCTGAGCCACCCCAGTGCCAGCTGGACCGCCGACGACTTCCTGAATGCCGCGAAGCAGTTGACCAGCGGCCAGGGCGGGGACAAGCGCTACGGCTACGCTGCGCTGGCGGAGCAGACCGACGACCTGGTGTTCTTCCTGGGCCTGCTTGGTGCGCAGATCGAGCGCAGCGACAGGCCGAATTTCACCGATCCGAAGGTCGAGCAGGCCGTGCGCTTCTACCTCGACCTGCTGCGCAACTACTCGCCGCACGAGCGCATCCAGGGCTACAGCCCCAGCCTACCGCTCGGCGACGATGCCTTCCGGCTGATCGACGAAGGCAGGGTGGGCATGTGGTTCGGTCTGTCCGGCGACATCATGATCGTGGCGGTAGGCCCTGGTGAGGCTGGGCGGCAGAACTACACCCGGGCGATCGCGCCGCCGCCAGGCGCCGACAAAGCCCGGCCCGATAGCTTTCAGACCAGCGGGCTGTACATCTCGAGCACGTCTCAACACCCCGAGCTGTGCTGGCAGTGGCTGAAGTTCCTGAGCGGTGATGTGTCGGCGCTGGACGACGGCGCTTTTCCGGCCCGCCACTCAGTAGCCGAGTCCGACACGTTCCTGAAGCGGGCGCCCGCTGGCGCCGACGCAGTCTACGCGGCCTATCGTCCGGCGCTGGATCGTGCGCCGGAGGCCAGCAGCGCCGCATCGGATCGGCCACGGCTGGACCTGTTCTGGTTCTTCCGCGCGGCCGACCGGGCGTTGCAGGGCAAGGACCTGGGACGTGAGCTGGCCGACGCGCAGGCGCGGACTGAGCAGTATCTCACCTGCGTGGGGAGCGGCGGAGCGGCGAGTGACTGCGCCAAGCAGGTTGACTCCACGTATGATGGGTTCGCCGGTTCTAATTCGTAGAACTGACAATCCGCGCGCATCGGCGTCGAAAACTATCGAGTGTAACGAACGTCGGCAGATGGGGTTCCAGGGGCAGGCAAGCGGCCCGCCCCTGGCCCCTCCCGCTTAACGTCGATGCGGGTCACAGTCACAACTATGCAATGGCAATCGGAGGCTTGTCATGATGGAACGCAGGACGAAGATAGGGATAGCGATCCTTATGTGTTGTGTGATCTCGCACGCCATGCAACACGCAATACGGGACAAGTGTGATGACTCGCAAAATCCTGGTCGTAGACGACGATCGCAAAACCGTAGATCTGCTCAAGCTCTACCTGGAAAAGGATGGCTACCAGGTGCTGGTGGCTCACGACGGACGCCAGGCGCTCGAGCTGACACGCCAACGCCGGCCCGACCTAATACTGCTTGACCTGATGCTGCCGAGCGTCGAGGGGCTGGATGTCTGCCGCATCCTGCGGGCCGAGGCACGCACCCCGATCATCATGCTCACCGCCCGAACCACCGAGGACGATAAGCTGCTTGGCCTGGATCTCGGCGCCGACGACTACATCACCAAGCCGTTCAGCCCGCGCGAGGTGGTGGCACGCGTGCGCGTGGTGCTGCGGCGGGCCGGCGCCGAGCGCGAGCAAGGGCCTGCGGCGGCAAGCTTCCGCGAACTGGTGGTGGACTTCGTCGGCCACGAGGCGCGCCTGCGCGGCGCGTCGCTGTGTCTCACCCCTAAGGAGTTCAAGCTGCTCGAAACCTTGATTAAGCAACCCGGCCGCGCCTGGAGCCGGCTGGAACTGCTGGAACAGGTCTTCGGCTTCGACTATGAGGGGCTCGAACGAACTGTGGATGTCCATGTGATGAACCTGCGGAAGAAAATCGAGCGCGACCCCACGCGGCCGGAGTACATCCAGACCGTTTACGGTGTCGGCTACAAGTTCGCCGAGGACGAAGATGCTGCATAGCCTGCGCTTCCGCGTGCTGCTCACACTGATCGGTGTGGTTCTGGTTGTGGTCGGCACGGTGGCGCTGTTCGCCAGCCGCGTCACGTCGCAGGAGTTGCGCCGCTATGTCATGCTCGACGACGAGCGCAACCGCCGTCTGACCGACACACTGATGACCTACTACGAGCAGAAGAAGACCAGCGGCAACCCCCAGGAGCTCGACCTGATCGAGGCAGGGTTCATCGGCGCGGTCAACCGCTCGCTGATCTGGTCGGTGGTGGCCGCGGGTATCGCGCCGGAGCACCTGCCGAATGTCTACGAGCGCTTCTATCGTGCCGACCGCTCGCGGGCGCGGGCCACCGGCGGAGCTGGGCTGGGATTGGCGATCGTCTGACACTGAATCGAGCACGCTATCAACCTCGGGTTGAAATGCCACATTCACCGTTATGCTGCTAGAGAAGAATGCTGTAATCTAGGGAGCGGGAGGGGCAATCGGCGGTGCGGTTGCCCGTGCCTTCGCCCCCTCGCGGGCGAAGGTTTCCTTGCCGGTCGCACCCTTGCAGCGATCGAGGCAGTGGCCAGGGAGATCGCCGCCGCAGGCGGCAAGGTCGAGACGTCCTCTCACTAGTGGGTCGTTTGGTTTCGACATCGCCATTGGGTTGAACCGCAGAACCGCGGAACCAGTGAGCAGCGGTTCTGCGGTTCCGCGCTTCGTAAATGGCGATAGGCAAAACAACTGACCCACTAGAGGGCGATTGACAGCAGCCAAGCGACGATCTCCAACAGCAGCAAGATGAAGGCCAATTGGAGTGCCTCCCTCGTCCGGCGGATGAGCCGACCGTTGCTCTCCATGTAGGACTTCAGCTGAAGCGCCAGGTCGCGATGCAATTCCGACATGCTTACCGGTCGCCCAACGTCGACGTACTGCCTGAGTAACTCCTCTACATCGAAGCGAAAGTGGACGTTGTAGTAGGGCCAGAGGATTACAACGGCCAGCAAACCGATCCCGCCGAGCAAGCTTAGCGCCAGCCAATCCCAAGCACCCAGCCCGTCCGACAACGCCTGGCCGCCGAGCAGTGAACTTGCGAACGACGCAGCAAAGATCAGGGTTCCGCCCCGTGCGTGGAGGCTTTCCAGGTAGCCCAGCTGTACTTGCAGCGACCGCAACGCCTCCGCATAGATAAAGGCCAACCGAGGATCTTCGGCCATCATCCTGTTATCGTTGGTGCTCACTTGGGCACTGCCACTTGGCTCGGTCATGTGGGCCTGCCCCTCTGTCGGCCACATTCTTTCTGTCTCGGCTGCATAAGCAGCTAAAGACGGCTTCTGGGGAGGTCTGGAGGGCCTTCGGCCCTCCAGACCTCCCCAGTGGTGGGGTGTGGGGCGGCGAAGTAGCCCCACACCCCACCACAAAGTTTAGCTATTTGTGCAGCGCTCAGTAGGTGCGCAGCCGGTCACGCAGGACAGCAGTATAGCACGTTCGCCCGATCGCCGCTGACATAGATCGCTCCCGACGGGCCGACCGCTACGCCGTTGAACATCCACGTCGGTGGCAGACCAGGGATGCCTGGCGCGCCCAGCGCCTGCCCATCCGCCACTGTGCTAATCCGGCCCAGTCTCAGATCGATCCGCGCGAGACGCCCGGCCGCGCTCTCGACAACCAGCAGGCTCCCATCCGACGCGACCGCTAGCCCCTCCGGTGCAGTCAGACCGGTTGCCACAACGTGCGGCTCGGGGAGCGGCTGCCCATCGGCCACTAACTGCAGCACGCGGCCACTCGCCCACTCGCTCACCCACAGGTCGTCCTCCGTCGCCGCCAGCCCGGCCGGCACACTCAGCCCGGTCGCCAGCGTCGCCCGCTCGCTCGGGTTCGCGCCGCGCGCCCGGACCACGCTGCCGCTCCTTAGTTCGGCGACAACCAGATCGCCCTGGAAGCGGATCGCGTTCAGCGGCACCGCGAAGTCGGTGTAGGTCGCCACGGCGGCATGCGTCGCCGGGTCCCAGATCTGCACCGTGTCGCCAAACCACGATGACAGCAGCAGCTTGTCGCCATCCGGCGCGACCCGCAGAGTTCCCCCGTGAACTTGATCGCTTCCTGACAGGACCTTCATCAGTTCTTGATAGCCGATTCGCTAGACTATCTGCAGTTCAACTGACGCTCCGGTTGCGCGATTGAAGTCTTGCGAAAGTGGATCCCGACCGAGTACGGCGACTTGCACAGCCCTTCCGTTGCCGCGCAGGTCGCCGCCCAGAGCATATCACATGAAGATGAAAGTGATTGGCATACGTACGTTCATGCTGCTCCTGGTCCCGCTCCTGGCGGCCTGCGGCACGCCGGCGACGGCGCAACAGGAGCCGCCGACGCCCACGCCGCTGCCCTCGGAGCCAGCACTGGAGCGCCCGACCTACACCGTCCAGCGCGGCACGATCGAGCGCCTGCTCGACGTCAATGGGCGCGTCACCCCAGTTGACCTGGTGCGGGTAGGATTCCGCCGCGCCGGTCGGGTCGCCAGGGTCAGCGTCAAGCAGGGCGACGCTGTCAAAGCCGGCGATGTCCTGGCCGAGCTCGAGCAAGACGATAAGCTTGTGGCCCTGCGCCAGGCCGAGGACGGGCTGGCCCAGGCCCAGCGCGACCTGGCCAGCGCGCGGCAGCAGCACGCCGACGCGGTTCGGCAGGCCGAGTTGGAGCTGCGCGAAGCTCAAGAGGACCTGGCGCGGCTACTGCCCGGCGGCCCCGACGATCCCACTCACAAAGCCCAGCGCGAGCTCGAGCAGGCGCAGCAGTCCGCCGATACCGGTGGTGCTACGGCCTCAGAAGCCAAGACGAATGCCGAGCACGACGTGCTGCTGAAGACCGAGGCGCTCCAGGACGCGCAGCAGGCTTACAGCACTGCCCGCTGGGACAACGACTGGGTGCAGAACTATGGCACGCACCCGACCGAGATGGAAACCGACCCACGCACCGGCCGGCAACGACATCGCAAGCTGACCGACCGCGAGAAAGAGCAGTTCAAGACCGCATTGACCACGGCTGAGCGGAATCTACGCGAGGCCGAGCGCAACCTGGCGCTGGCCCAGCGAGTACTGGACCAGAAACGCCAGGACGAGATCGTTGCGAACCATAATTCCGAGCAGGACGTGCAGGATAAGCAGGCGGCGCTTGACCAGTTGGTGCAGGGCCAGGGCAATGCCGCGCTGATCGCGGCGCGCCGTAGCGTGGAGCACAAGCGGCTCGCACTCCAGCAGGCCCGGCAGGGCACATTCAATTCCGCGCTCACCGCCGTCGAGACCGCCCAGCGCGCGCTGGAGAACGCGCGTAGAGACGTCACCGACGGCCAGGTGATCGCGCCGCAGAACGGCCAGGTGCTGTCG
>DATFXE010000483.1:0-9472 GCA_035258585.1 Roseiflexaceae bacterium
CCCGCCGCATCGACTGTCGTGGGCAAGGCGCCCGCGAACGCCACCATCGAGGTCTTCCGCGACCCGAATGGCCAGGGCCGCACCTATGTCGGCAGCACCACCGCAAGCGGCGCGGGCGATTGGAGCCTGCCACTGCCACCCGGCGATAACCCACAGGCCGGGCCGTTGACGGCGGTAGCGATCACGTCGAACGGCAACAGCTCGGCCTTTGGCGGCAATATCGTCGGCGGCGCGCGCGCGAGCTACGAGATCGGCGCCGGACGCAACGGCGAATTGACCGTCTTCATCAGCGGGCCTACCGCCAACATCACGCTGCCCGACATTCAGCAGGCGCTGGCGGTGCTCAGCCCGACCGTGACGCTGCTCGAGAACCAGGGCAATGGCGTCTGGCAGGCCAACGCCAGCCTGTTCCTCAATCGCGGTGTGACGCTGATCTTGGCGTCCCCGACCGTCACGTGGCTGAAGCTGCGTAGCCAGAGCGACAGTTTTCGGCCGTCGGCGGCCGGTGGCCAGGCGAACTACAACTACGACAGCTTTGTGACACTGCGAACCTATAACGGTGCGATCCTGATCGACGGCGTCAAGATCACTTCCTGGGACCCGGCCAGTAACGACTACGACCGCGATATCTCGAACGGTCGCGCGTATGTGATCGCCAAGTACGATGCGCGCATGGATATCAAGAATGCCGATATGAGCTATCTTGGCTCGGCCGATGGCGAGAGCTACGGCGTGGCCTGGCGCGACATCAACGACCCCGATGTGCCCGACGCGCTGCTGACGCGCGTGACCGGCGATGTGGAGAACAGCAATTTCAGCTACAACTACTACGGCATCTACACCTTCCAGGCCCGCGATATGATCTTCCGCAACAACCAGTTCCACGACAACATCGGCTACGGCTTCGACCCGCACGACTTCTCACATCATTTCACGATCGAGGATAACCAGGCCTACGCGAACGGCAACCACGGCTTCATCGTCTCGCGTGGGATCAACAACTTTGTCTTCCGGCGCAACAAATCCTACAACAACCACTACACAATCGGCGCCGACAACCGCCGCGCGCATGGCTTTATGATCGACCCTGGGTCGCCCAACAGCATCTTCCCGCAGGCGCCGTCGCACGACAACCTGCTGGAGAACAATCAGGCCTGGGGCAACGATGGCTACGGGCTACGGATAGTCGCCTCAAACAACAACATCGCGCGCGGCAATAGCTTTTCCAGCAATCTGCAAGGTGTGACGCTCGAGCAGGGCAGCACCGGCAACACTATTCAGAGCAATACGATCGAGGGCAGCGGGCTCTACGGCATCTACCTGATCGGCGGCGCGGACGGCAACACGATCGCCGGCAACACGGTCCGCCTTAGCGGCAAGCATGGCATCTATATCAAAACCGGCGGCAACACGATCAGCGGAAACACGCTTGCCGACAACGGCACGATCGCCAACGGCGGGTCGGGTATCGCATTCCTGGAAGAAAGCACAACTGCCGCCGCAATCACCGACCTGACTCTGGCGGGGGCCAGCTCCAGCCCGGCCTCCGATCCCGATCTGCTCAGCCCGCCTGGTATCGCCAGCGCGGTGGCCGGCAACGTCGTAACCGGGAACACACTGCTACACAATATCGGCGCGGGGATCGAGCTCAAGAGCGCCAGCGGCACGCGCGTCGAAGGCAACATCGCGCGCAACAACGGCGCGAACGGCATCTACCTCGCCAACGGCGCGACGAACAACACGATCAAACAGAACACCGCCGAGTCGAATGTCGGATATGGCATTCGCGCGAACGGCGCCGATGTTGTGGGCAACACCTGGACCCAGAACAGCGTGTTTGGCAATAGCGTCGGCGGCATCATAAACACCAGCTCGGCCAATGGCGGCATCCGCCCGCCCACGCTGGCGGTAAATGGTCTGACGGCCAGCGGCACGACTGTTCCGGGAGCCGTGGTGGAGATCTTCTCCGACGCCGGCAAGCAAGGCCGCTTCTTCGAAGGAAGTGTGACGGCCGGGGCCAATGGAGCATTCTCGTTCACCACGACAAAGCCCTGGCAGGGACCAAACCAGAACGCCAGCGCCACCGATCCGAGCGGCAACTCTTCCGGCTTCACGTATAATAGCGGCCAGTTCGTGGCCTTCTGGCAGGTGCAGCTTCCGCTGGCCAGGCGATGAGTTCCACGAGTTTAGGAAGGCTCCAGTATGATTGCAGAAACCGGCCAGGAAATCAGCGCGTCTCCGGCTCCCTTGGAGCTGAAGGCCGACCGCGTATCGACTCGCGGTCGCACGCTTACCATCGTCGTGTTCGTCTTTGTCGCCGTGCTGATGGTGCTGACATTCGGCTGGATCGGCGCGCGGCGGGCCAACAACTTCTTTAGCAACCGCGGTGATAGTGCCATGCAGGCGCAAGATTTCCAGGCCGCACACAGCGATTATAACTGGGCCATCCGTTTCGACCGCAGCGACGCGCACGCCTACTTGAACCGCGGCTATGCGCTGCAATATCTCAACAACGACGAACGCGCGCTGTGGGATTTCAGCCGCTACAATGATCTGCGCCCGAGCGAGGCAGACGGCTACCTGGCGCGCGCCGCCGGTGAGATTCGGCTGGGACGGATAGAGGAAGCGATTGCCGATTTCAGCGCTGCGCTCGATCGTGACCCCAACAGTGCCGCCGGATACGCCGGCCGCGCGCGCGCCTATGCCATTCTTGGCAAGTGGCAGCCGGCCGCCGACGATATGAGCGCTGCGCTGCGCATGCCGCCGGCCCAGGCAGGTTATCTGCTCGATCGTGCGCGCTACCTGGGGCAATTGGGCCAGATCGACCGGGCGCTGGCCGACGCCGACGGCGCACTGGCGCTGGAACCCGATCAGGTACCCGCGCTGCTCACCCGCGCCGAGCTGCGCGAGCGCAAGGGCGATTCAGCCGGCGCGCTGGCCGATCTCGATCGGGCGATCGGCCTGCAACAGCCGATCGCGGCGCTGTATGCCCGCCGTGGCGCCTACTACGATCAGCACGGCGATCTCGATCGGGCGCTGGCCGATTATCAGCGTGCGGCCGAGCTTGATTCGACCCTGGAGTGGATCCAGACCAAGCTTGGCCTGCTCTATGCCAAGCGCGGCGATCTCGCCGCGGCCGATGGCAGCCTGAGCCGCGCAATCGCGCTGTCCTTCCGCGATGCGGCGGCCTATGAGCGCCGGGCAGAGGTGCGGCTGGACACTGGCCGCTACGACGAAGCCCTGGCCGATATCCAGCACGCGCTGCTATTCGCGCCGAACTCGGCGCCCGCCTTCCTGACCCAGGCGCGCCTCTACCACGCCACCGCCAAGCTGGCCGATGCGAACGCCGCCGCGAGCCGGTCGATCGAGCTTGACGGCACCCACGCGCCGGCTTACCTGGAGCGCGCCCGGATCGCGCGCGATCTGGGCCAGCCCAACGCCGCGCTCCAAGATCTCGACCGCGCGCTTCAGCTCGATGCCAACTATGCCCCGGCCCATATCGAGCGAGCCGAGCTCTACGTGAGCCAGCAATCCTACGACGCCGCGATCGCCGACTACGACGAGGCGATCACCCAACGCCCGGATGATGCCGCCCTGTACATCGCGCGCGGGCGGGCCTACCGCGCCACCGGCGATCTGACCAGCGCCAAAGAGGATTTCACGCGCGCGACCACGGCCGACGCAAAGTTGCCGGATGGCTTCATCGAGCTCGGCGTGCTCGAGGCGAATATTGGCGATGGCGAACTGGCGATGCGCAGCTTCGACCAGGCCCTGGCGCTGGGAACCAACAACGCACGGGCGTTTGCCGCTCGCGGGCGCGTGCTGGCCGATCAGGGCAAGCTGGAAGCCGGCGCGGCGGATCTCGATCGCGCGCTGGCGCTGCGTCCCGATGATGTATCGACGCTCGTGGCGCGCGGGCGCGTCTATACCCGGCTTGGCCGTGACGACGACGCCCTTGGCGATTTCAACCACGCGCTCTCGCTTGATCCGCACTACAGCACCGCGCTGCTCTCGCGCGCGCGCTACTACGGCCAACACGCCAACTTCGATCTAGCGCTAAACGATGCCAATGCGGCGATCGCGCTTCAGCCGAACGACGGCGACGCGCTGCTGACGCGGGCACGCGTCTACGCGCTTCAGGGTGATATTACACACGCGCTAAGCGATGCTGGCCAGGTGTTGACGCTCAACCCCGCCAATTTGGAGGCGCGGCTGCTGAGCGTGCGACTGTACCAGAAGACGCCGCTGACTGGCCAGGCGCTGGATCAGATCAACCAGGTGCTGGCGATCGAGCCGCAGAACGCCGCGGCCTACCAGCAGCGCGCCCAGCTGCGCCTCCAGCTGAACGATTTCGCCGGCGCGCAGGAGGATCTGGAGCGAGCCCAGGCGCTGCGGCCCGGCAACACCGATCTGGCGCTGCGAGTGGCCGCCGTGCTCGAGCAGCAGGGCAAGCTGCGCGAGGCGCTGGCGCTGTACGGCCAGGCGATCGAAGTCAGCAGTGAGCCGGAGCGCCTTTACTTGCATGCCGGCAAGTTGCGCTACAATCTGGGCCAGTACCGCCGGGCGCTGGCAAACTTCCAGGCCGCGCTGGAGCGCACACCCGACAGCGGCCCAGCCTATGGTGGGATCGGCCTGGCGCAGCGCCAGCTAGGCAATCTGCCGGCCGCGCTTGCAGCGTTCAAGCAGTACCTCCGGCTGACGCCCGACGCGCCGGACCGCGCGGAGATTATGGCCTGGATGCGCAAGCACGGTGGGTGAAACCGAGGACTGAGTTAGGACTTACGCAGTTGACGCGTTGAGCAGGGGTGCGGGGGCTGCAGGCCCCCGAGAAATCTTGTCTTTCGCGTCCGCACGCGGCGGCTACGCCGCCGCGTGCGGACGCGAAGAAGGCATCTTGGAGGGCTGCAAGCCCTCCAAACCTCCCAACTGCGTAAGTCCTATGAGTATAAGAGACTGTCTGAAAAGCTTTTACCACCAAGACACGAAGACACAAAGGATGAAAAAAGCGCTTCCAGCGAGTTGACACGCATATGGATCATCAAATCTTGGTGACTTGGTGCCTTGGTGGTTACTTTTCAAACAGTTTTTAAGGACGCAATGCATCTACAGAATGGGTGACAATCCACGAATGAGATCGCTCGCGCGGCCATTGGCATCGCTGCTGTGTGCCGCGCTGATCTGCGCCTGCGCCGGGCCGTCCGCGCCGGCGCCGGCCAACGCGCCATCAGGCCCCCGGGCCGCCACCTCTGCCACGGTCTCGCCAGCTCCACCCAATCGGCCCGCAGCCGCGCCGGCAGTTGCAATGCCATCCGGGCCGGCCGCGCAGTGTGCTGACCTGCCTGCCGAGCGCGACCTGCCTGTGGCTGCGCCACCAGACAGCCAGGATAAGCAGCCCGAAGACACCACCGACCAGCCGCCCGCCGCCGACACCAGCCCGGAGACGACTATGCCGATAGGCTATGATCCCGCCACCAACACGATCGTGCTGGCCGGCGGCGCGCCGCTCACACTGCCGGAGCTTTCGCGCGCGCTGGCCCGGCCCGAGCTGCTGCGTGAGCTGGCGCCAGGGGAATGGCTTCTGAATGCCAACCTGCGAGTTGGAAGTGGGGCGACGCTGAATATTGCCGGGCCGGGCGCGCGCCGGCTGAAGCTGCGCAGCGATACCAGCGGATTCATCTGGATCAAAGCCTTCGGCGGCCGGCTGACCTTTCTCGACACATGCGTGACATCCTGGGATAGCGGGCAGAATAGCGTGGACACGAACGACGCCGATGGGCGCAGTTTCATACTAGCGCGCGAAGGGGCGCGGATGTCCATCCACCGATCGGAGCTAAGCTACCTGGGCTACTACGCTAATGAGTCCTACGGGGTGGCCTGGCGCCAGGCCGGCACCAACGGCGAGGCGATCGACAGCCGCTTCGGGCACAACTTCTACGGCCTGTACAGCTACGAAGCCTCGGATCTGGTCATACGCGGCAACGAGGTTCACCACAGCACGCGCTACGGCATCGACCCGCATACGCGCTCGAACCGGCTGCTGATCGAGGGCAACCGATCGCATCACAATGGCAAGCAGGGCATCATTCTGGCCGAGGAGTGCGCCAACAGCACGATTCGCGGCAATACCGTGTTCGCCAACGCTCTGCATGGGATCGTGATCTACCAGCGCTCGAACAACAACCTGGTCGAAGACAATACCTCCTACGGCAACGGCCTGCAAGGCATCAACGTCAACGATTCTTCAGGCAACGCCTTGCGCGGCAACACCACCTACGACAACGCCGAGGCCGGCATTGGTATCGGCCAGAATGCGGCGAACAACCTGCTGGTGGGAAATACCGTGCGCGACAATCGCAAGGACGGCATCTCTTTTTACAGTCACGCGACCGGCAACACCGTGCGCGATAGTGTGGTGAGCGGCAACGCGCGCTATGGTATCTACGTGAAAAGCCCAAACAATGCGATCGAGAGCGGCAACCAAGTCTTTGGAAATGCGATCGGCATCTATCTCAACAGCGCGCCCAACCCCGACGTCTCGCTCGAAGCCAATCATGTCCACGATAATCGTGAGGCGAATCTGCGGGTTGGCGACGGGGGATAACCCGGGCGATAGTGAAACAGGCCTGATGACCTGAATCGGCAACCCCACTGGCATCCATCGGTAATCCAACTGGCACGCTCCTCCCGCTCGTTGGTGCAACCACCCGGCATCAGCTGGCTCTCTGCACGCGATCGCTGCCCCCCATCCTCTGGCTTCAGCCTGAACACCATTTGACCAAAATCGGCTAGACCGCGTCGGTCGCCCTGTGGTAGAGTTGCGCTTGGCATGGTTAAAAACACGTAAAAATGTATACCAATCGAGCATCGCACATCGCAGCAGGGAGACTATCATGAACGCCAAGCATCGAACCTTCCATCTCTTCGCCGTCCTCTTCGCGGCAGGGCTGATCGCGGCACTGATCGCGCCCGTCGCCACCCGCTCTATGCGCGCGGCGGCCACCAACTACTACGTCAGCCCCGGCGGCAACGACTCGAACGACGGGCGATCGGCTGATAAGCCGTTCAAGACGATCCAAAAAGCGGTCGACCTGGCCGAGCCGGGCGCGGCGATCAAATTGGCGCCCGGCGTTTATCTTCAGGATGTTCGATCCGCGCGCGACGGTGCGGCCGACGCGCCGATAGCGATCGTCGGGCCAGCCGACGCGATCGTCAAGGGCGGCGGCGGCGCGCGCATCATCGAGATCAATCACGACAATATCACCCTCTCCGGCTTCACCGTCGACGGTCTATGGGGCGACCCGAACGCCCAAGCCGGCTACCGCGACAAGCTGCTGTATGTGCTCGGCAAGCAGCCGCGCGACGGCGTCAGCGGGCTGAAGGTGCTCAAGATGACCTTTGTAAACGCGGGCGGTGAGTGCATACGGCTGCGCTATTTCGCGCAGCATAACGAGATCGCCAACTCCAGCATCAGCAATTGCGGCGTTCACGATTTCCGCTTCGGAGGTGGCGGCAAGAACGGCGAGGGCATCTACATCGGCACCGCCCCCGAGCAGCGCGGCGACGGCAAGAACCCGACCGCCGACCCGGACATGTCGAACGAGAACTGGATCCATCAGAACCGCTTCGACACTCAGGGCAACGAATGTGTCGACATCAAGGAATCCGCCAGCGGCAACGTGGTCGAGGACAATATCTGCACAGGCCAGCGCGATCCGGAGTCCGGCGGCTTTGACTCGCGCGGCAGCGGCAATATCTTCCGCGCCAATGAGAGCTATGGCAATGCCGGCGCCGGCATCCGGCTCGGCGGCGACGGCCCGAGCGATGGGATCGGCAACGATGTCTATGCTAACGTCATCCGCGACAACCAGGCCGGCGGCGTCAAGGTCCAGCGCCAGCCCCAGGGCAAGGTGTGCGGCAACACAATGGCCAACAACACCGGCGGCGAATCGGTCGGCAGCTATGGCGATGCGCTTCACCCAGCCGCCCCTTGCGATGACACGCCTGCCCCAACGCCCACCGCTCTTCCCGCGCCCACCAGTGCACCGCAGCCGATACCGACCAGCATTCCGGCGCCGGCCGGCGCGTCTCAGCCGGGCACGACCGGCGCCGGCTGCCCGCGCCGCTACATGCTGGATGGTGGCGCGGGCGCCTTTCTCGAGGCTGAGCAGTACAGCACCCGCAACGGCCGATTCGTCGAAGTTCTGGATACGAGTCGCAGCGGCGGCGGAGCGATGACGATCCCGGGCAGCGGCATGCATAAAGATCGGGCGACCTACCTGACCTATAGCCTGGATGTGACAAATGGCGGGAAGTTCTACATCTGGCTGTTGGGCTATGGTCCAGACGACAATGCGGACAGCTTCTTGGTGCAGGTCGACAATAGCAAGACCACGCGTGTCAACCTGCCGCGCTCCGGCTGGGGCTGGAAACGCACCACCGGCGCGCTAATGCTGGGGAATGGCGCACATACGCTGTATATCAAGAACCGCGAGGATGGAGCAAGTGTCGACGGCCTGCTGCTGACGCGCGACGAGCACTACACGCCAACTGATCCCGGCGCCCCTGCGCTGGCGCCGCAGTGCCAGTAGGGCCGCCTATCAGGCAGTATCTAACAGCCCTCCAGCGCTGAAGTTTGGGCGCTTTGGTGCGCCCAAACTTCAGCGCTGCCAAAAAGAGTCGTGCGGACAATCGACCTGCCGTGCAGCGGCAGGTCGATTGTCCGCACGACGCCATTGAGAAAGATGCGCCTTGACATCTACACCTTCGCGCTTATGATTGCACCATGAGCAACACACCGCAAGAAGAAGCCGACCGCGCGTCGCTGGTACAGTCATGGAAGCCATACTTCATCGCCGAATACGAGCGCGACCAGCGCAATGCGCGCCGGCAAACCTTCGACGAATACTGGCGCTGGGTCACGACCTTTCTGCTCCTAGGCGGCTCGGGCTACGCCGGCTGGCTTGCGCAGACCGCCACCGCAGCCGCTGCGATTCGCGAGCAGGCGACCAGGCAGCGGCTCGACACGCGCGCGCTGGAGCTTGGCAAACGGATCGCCGCCGAATGGTCGAAAGACAGCGCGACCCGCAAAATCTACTCCAATCCTTTTCAGGGCCGCCCCAACCTGCTGGACTGGGGGCGCAAGATCCAGCGCGCCGCGCGGGACGAGCCGGGCGATGGACACGCGCTGGAAGCGGCGCTGGATGGCATCGAAAGCGATCTCGATGCCGCGCTGCGTGAGTAGCGGCAACCAGAAGCGCCTCTCGCGCGTACTGATCTATGATAGGGCAGGTGAACCATGTCGAGACGCAAACGAGCGCGGCATCCGCATGACGACGCAATCCGCAATTTGCAGGAGTGGCAGGATCACCAGTATGATCCTGGCTACCGCGGTAATCTGTCGCGCCTGGGCCTGTTCTCCGGCAGTGGGCATGGTCGGCCGGCAGGCCGGTACATTGTGTACGCTTTCGCGGCC
>DATFXE010000484.1:0-20655 GCA_035258585.1 Roseiflexaceae bacterium
CGCAGCCGCTCGATCCGATGTCGTTTGTCATCCTCGCGATCGTGATCGCCGCGTATCCCGCGCCGCGCGCCCTCATTAGCGTTTCACGAGAGGGCCGTGTCAGCATCCCGCTGCTCGGATTGAGCATCCTGACGGCAGCGCTGCTGCTGCCCGAAATCTCGCGGCTCGTGCCCATGCAGCTGGCTGGATTGGGCGGCGAGCACGCGACCGAGAATCACTGGATCCTGACGGCTAATCTTGAGCTGATGCTGATCGCGGGGGGCCTGCTTGCGGCGACGAAGCGGCCCGGCTGGCAGGCGCTGGGGATCATCATTGGCCTGGCGTTTGTGTACCTGGGCGTGGCCAGCATCTCGCTGCCCTACTATGCCGGAAGCTGGAATCTCTGGGGCGGCGCGCTGGCGACCGTCGGCGGCTGGGCGTATATCGGCGCGACGTTGTGGGAGGCCAGCAAGACAGCGCTGGCGCCCGCGCCTGGGGAAGTGTGACTGCTCATCTATGATACTGCTGGCAAACTCGCCAGGTGGGGGTGCGGGGGCCTGCGGCCCCCGAGACGTTTCTTTTCTTTTTGCGCCTGGTTCGGGCGGCAAAGCCGCCCGAACCAGGCGCAAAACCAAATGCATCTTGGAGGGCAAAGCCCTCCAAACCTCCCATCTGAGTAAGCCAGCAGTATCATCTATGTGGTTTCGGTTGTATAATAGCACGCGAACGACGAGCAGCGACCTCTCGCTAGTGGTCGCTGCTTGTCTACACCGTTCGGAGAGGTAGCATATGGGCCTCCCGTACACCGTCACCGCACCGGCTGACCGCCAACCCCTGGCGGGTACGTCTACGACGCGGCTGCGCGGGCGGCGGCTAGCCATCGCGCGGGCCGCGTGGCTGCTGGTGGCGTTCCTAGCGCTCGTGATCTTTATCGTTGCTACTCCGCTCTTCTTTACCCAGCTCCAAACAGCCTGTCCCACCGCGACGTGCGTTTGGCCGCAGCTGACAGCCGATGAACTGCGCGCGACTCTGTCCGCCGGCTGGTCACTTCGGTTCTATGCGGCCGCGATGAGTGCGCTGAACATCACGCATGCCCTTATATGGTGCATGATCGGCTGTGTGATCTTCTGGCGCAAGTCCGACGATTGGTTCGCCCTGTTCGTTGCGCTCTTCCTGATTGTCTTCGGCCTGAGCTACCAGACCCCGCCGCCGATTCACCCGGTGGTCGACGTCGTAGGCGTGGTGCTGGGCGATCTCGCCTGGGTTGCGCTGTATGCCTTCTTCTGCCTCTTTCCGAACGGGCGATTCGTGCCGCGCTGGATGTGGGCAGTGCTGGTGTGGGTGCTACTCGCACAGATCCCCGAGAGTCTCCCGCCGGACTCGCCGTACGCGGTCAACAATTGGTCGCCGTGGGTCTTGACGCCACTGCTGGGCGGGACGTTCGGCTGTGCGATCTACGCCCAGATCTACCGCTACCGGCATGTGTCCGACACCGTCGAGCGCCAGCAGACCAAGTGGGCGGTGTTCGGCATGGTGACGACGTTGAGCGTGAACATCATCTCCTTTATGCTGTTCACCTTCTTTCCGACGGCCATACGGCCGCCCGCGCTGCAATATCTGATCATAGACACCGTCTTGATGCTTGCGTTTCTGATGATTCCGCTGTCGCTGACTATGGCGATCTTGCGTTCGCGGCTGTGGGATATCGACATTCTGATCAACCGTACGCTCGTCTACAGCGCTCTGACTGCCAGTGTGATCGGCATCTACGTGCTGGTGGTGGGCTACCTCGGCGCACTGTTTCGCACCGGCAGCAACCTGCCGATCTCGCTCGTGGCGACTGGCCTGGTCGCGGTGCTGTTCCAGCCATTGCGCGATCGGTTCCAGCGCGGAATCAATCGCCTGCTGTACGGCGAGCGTGACGAGCCATATGCTGTGGTCGCCCGCCTCGGCCAGCGCCTGGAGGGCACGCTTGCGCCCGACGCCGTGCTGCCCACTCTGGTGGAAACCGTCGCGCAGGCGCTCAAGCTGCCGTACGTAGCGGTGATGTTAAGGCATGGCGATGAATATGTGACCGCCGCTGAGACGGGAGATGGGAGATGGGAGTTGGGAATTGCGGGAGCATCGCAGCCCCAACCCCTATCTCCCATCTCCTATCTCCCGCTGACCTACCAGGGTGAGACGGTCGGCAAGCTGCTGCTGGCGCCGCGCGCAGCCGGCGAAAGCTTCTCGCCGGCCGACCGGCGGCTGCTCGCCGTTCTGGCCCAGCAGGCCGGTGTGGCCGCACACACAGTCCGCCTGACAACTGACCTTCAGCGCATGGCAACTGACCTCCAGCACTCACGCGAGCATTTGATCACCGCGCGCGAGGAGGAGCGCAGGCGGCTGCGCCGTGACCTGCACGACGGCGTTGGGCCGACGCTCGCCAGCATGTCGCAGCGGATCGACGCTGCAACCTATATCGTCCGCGACGCGCCCGACGAGGCGATCGCGCTGTTGCAGGACCTGAAGACGCAGGTGCGCGTCACGCTCGCCGATCTGCGCCGTCTGGTCTATGCGCTTCGCCCGCCAGTGTTGGATGAATTTGGCCTGCTGTCGGCGATTCGCGAACACGCCGCACAGTATGCCGGGGCAGTGCCGGCGGGCGAGCCGGACGGCAAAGCTCTGCGGGTTGCGGTGGAAGCGCCCGAGTCGCTGCCGGCCCTGCCCGCCGCCGTCGAGCTTGCGGCGTACCGGATCGCGCTGGAGGCGCTGACCAACGTGGCGCGGCATGCCCAGGCCAGCCGCTGCGTGATTCGCCTGGAGATGGCTGAGATCGATGGTCGGCAGACGCTCAAGGTCGAGATAAGCGACGACGGCGTCGGGCTGCCGGACGGTCGTCGCACCGGCGTCGGCATCGGTTCCATGCGCGAGCGCGCCGCGGAGCTGGGCGGGACCTGCACGATCGAACCGGCGCCGGGCGGCGGCACGCGCGTGTCTGCGTATCTGCCTGTTTAGCTCCAACGCGAGGCTGCACGTCTTTGTGTTGAGAAGAGGGTCTTATGGAGAACACACGCATCCTGATCGCCGACGATCACCTCTTCTATCGCGAGGGCGTGCGCACGCTGTTGAAGGGCGTGCCGGGCGTCGAGATCGCCGGCGAGGCGACCAGCGGCAGCGAGGCGGTGACCCAGGCTGCCGCGCTCCAGCCCGACATTGTGCTGATGGACATCAAGATGCCTGGTCTCAACGGTATCGAGGCCACGCGCAACATCATCGAGAACCACCCGCAGATCGGCGTGCTGGTCGTGACGATGTTCGACGACGACGAGACGGTGTTTGCCGCCATGCGGGCCGGGGCGCGCGGGTATCTGCTGAAAGATGCCGACCGTGAGGAGCTACTGCGTGCAGTCAGCGCCGTGCATCGCGGGGAAGCGATCTTCAGTCCCGCGATCGCCCAGCGCATGGTGCAGTACTTTGCGGGCCTCTCTGGGCGGGCGAGCGCGCTGGACCGCACCGACAACGTCCCGTTGGGAATGCCTCGCCCCTTCCCTGATCTAACCGACCGCGAGCGTGAGGTACTGGAGCTGATTGCCCGGGGGCACAGCAACCCGGTAATCGCCGAGCGGCTGGTGCTGAGCGTCAAAACCGTGCAAAATCATGTCTCGAACATCCTCGGCAAACTCCAGGCTGCCGATCGTGCCCAGGCCATCGTGCGCGCCCGCGATGCGGGATTTGGCAAAGGCGGTGCCGAGTAAGTTCGCCACGGCCACGATATCCAGCGGCCGGTCAGTCACTGGTAGCTCGGGCGTGCTGTGGCGCTCGAGATCGACCACCGCTAGGCCATCCCAGCCGCCATTGGCGAAGGTATGCCCGCCCATAACATAGGCCAGCCGCCCATCCGGGCTGAGCGCGATTGTGCTCGTGCGGGCGGCTCAGCGGGATATCGTGGAGATTTGCACCTGCTCACCGCCTCGCGCAGCCGATTGGGCCGCCGCTGCGAGCACCCGATCGACCGCTAGCCCGGCCTGGAGATCGGGCTGCGCTCGCGCGCCGGCGGCGAGCGCCTGCACAAACGCCGCCAGTGAGGCCAGGTGCCACTGGAGTGTGGCGGTCGGGGTCTCCGGGCTGGGCAGCGCGGCGGGCGGCGCGATCCGGCTGAAGGTCATTATAGTGTGCCCGCCTGGCGCTGCGCCTGCGCCCTCGGCGACGTTCAGGCTGTTTGGGTCGCGCGTGTCGAAGGTCAGCGCGCCGTTCGTGCCATACGCCTCGATCCGCACATCGTCGGCCGCGCCAGGCACGAGCTTGGACACCTCAATCGTCCCGCGTCCGCCGCCGTCCAGTTCCAGCTGGAGCCACGCCGCGTCGTCGCTCTCGATGTGGACCGGTCGCCCATCCGCGCCGGGCCGCTGCTCGATCAGCGTGCGGGTGCGAGCCGCGACGGCGGCGATTGGGCCAAGCAGGTGCAGTGTCATGTCGATCAAGTGCGAGCCAAGATCGACCAGCACGCCGCTGCCCGCCCCGCTGAAGCGCCAGGTCGCCGGCCGATCGCGCCGCAGGTTGCTCGAGCGGTAGTAGCGCATATGGAAGCCCAGCACGTCGCCCAGCAGCCCGTTCTCAATCAGCCGGCGCGCCTCCTGGAGAGCCGGAATAAAGCGGAAGTGAAAGTTGATACCACCATTCAACCCGCGCTCCTGGGCCAGCGCCACGATCCGCTGTGAATCCGCCGGGTTGGCCGTCAGCGGCTTCTCGCAGAACAGCGCCCGGCCGGCCAGCAGCGTGGCGGTGGCCATGCGGGCGTGGTCGCCGGTCGGCGCGCAGCAGTCCACGAGTGCCACACCAGGGGCGCCGATCAGTTGCTCGAAGTTGGTTGTCACGAAGAGATCGCCAAGCTCACGCCGCGCCCGCTCGGCGCTGGCCGGGCTGGCGGTCGCCACGGCGAGCAGGCGCGGCGTCAGCGGCAGGTCGGGGTAGGTGAGCGGCAGCATGCGATAGCAGAGCGCGTGCAGCCGGCCGATCGCGCCGTAGCCGATCAACCCGATGCCGATTTCGGGAGCCATAGCTTTCTCCATTTCACCGCCAAGAGCGCTACAGTCTCGCGAAGGGATCGAGAAGATTGCTTCACCACCAAGAGATGGCAGGTATCTAGCTCATAAACTTTGCGTTCTTGGCGGTTTATTTTAGGGCACCTCGGTTGATGGCATCACTTGCTGTCGAATGGTGCTACACCCGCCCGCGCCATGCGCTCGAGCTCGTCAAGCGCCGCGAGCGCCGCCGCATGCGCGACCGGATCGGAAGTGCGCAAGCCGCGCGCCGCGAACTCGTCGAGGTCGAGCCGCAGAATATGCGAGCGATCGGGCGCCACGAACAGATCCAGCTCGAGATCCTCGGATGTGATCGTATCGCCATCGATGTGTGCCGGCCGGGTGACGTTGCAGTACCAGCCCTTCAGCGCGCCTGATTGGCCGCGCAGCTCAAAGATATTATACCAGCGCTGGGTGTAGTAATGCTCGTAGAAATGGTCGCCCGGATCGAACGTGACATAGCCGAGATCCAGCTGCGGCCGCTCCCAGCGCGCGTGGATCAGCACATGGTCAGGCTCCTGGCGCAGCAGCTCGCCGCTGTAGGAGATCGTTGCGCCCTTGCCGGGCTTGAGCAGGTGGACGGTGATGCTTCGCATCAAGTTAAGAGTTAATAGTTAAACGTTCAGACTGACTGGTACTCTACAACTCTTCGCTCTGAACCCTCAACTTTTAACTTATACGTAGCTTCGCCCGAGTAGAGATCGAAACTTCTTGCGCGTATCGGCCCGCACGAGTCGTGCCAGCAGTGTCGCGAAGAACAGCGCGATCAGTCGCGGCAGCGATAGGCGCGGGCGCGCCAGCTCGTGCAGTGCGGCCGGGTCCTTCAGCCGCAGCGGCGAGGTGTCGCGCACCTGCACATCGAGCTTGCCGTGCCACTCCTGCTCGACCCAGAACAGATCGGGCATGCTGCGCTGGAAGAAATAGTAGGCCGGGTTGTACTCGTAGAGGTAGTCGAACAGCTCGCCCATCGGCTCGCCCGGCTCCTTGGGGTGCAGCACCAGCGTCTCGCCAACCTGGTTGACATACCAGCGATGGAACGACCAGTGGAACAGCCGCTCGGCGATCTCGGATGGGCTCTGGATGTAGCCGCCGGCGCTGGTGCGCTCCAGCTCGCGCGCGAACTGGACCGGGTCGTCCATGTGCTCGAGAATATGCGAGCAGATCGTGTAGGCGAACGCGCCGTCGCGAAAGGGCAGATGGTGCGCGTCGGCTACCACGAACGGTCGATCGACCACCAGATCGCCGCCGCGCTCGCGGTTATCCCTGTCGAGAAAGCGATCGAGGAGCACATTCGAACGGGGATTTGGGTTGTCGCCGCTGCCGATTTCGAGGACTAGGCCCGTCTTGGGTGGATTAAACTTTTGCCTCATATGCTCAGGTCACAAACGTGACAAGATGACAAGATGACATACTCACCTTGTCATCTTGTCATCTTGTCATCTTGTCAGCTAATTCAGTTCGTCCCCCGACAGGCTATCGCGCAGAATATCGATATGCTCCAGCGCCAGGCCGGTGCCGATCGCCACACAGTTAGCCGGCTGATCGGCGACATAGCAGGGCACGCTGGTCACTTCGGTCAGCAGCTCGTTGATCCGCCGCAGCATCGATCCGCCGCCGGTCATGATCATACCCTTGTCGATGATATCGGACGAAAGCTCGGGCGGAGTTTCCGAGAGCACCATGCGCGTGGCGTTGACCACAGCCTCGAGTGGCTCCTGGATCGCCTCGGTGATCTCATTGGAGTTGATCTCGATCGTGCGCGGCAGCCCGGCCACCTGGTCGCGCCCGCGCACTTGCATCGTCAGCGGGCGGGTCAGCGGCATGGCCGAGCCGATCTCGATCTTGACGCTCTCGGCGGTGCGCTCGCCGACCAGCACATTGTACTTGCGCTTGATATATGCGGCGATCGCCTCGTCGAAGCGATTGCCGCCGACGCGCACCGAGGTGCTGACGACGATATCGTTCAGCGAGATCACGGCTACCTCGGTGGTGCCGCCGCCGATATCGATGATCATGTTACCGGATGGCTGGGCCACCGGGATGTTCGCGCCGATCGCCGCCGCCAGCGGCTCGCGGATCAGGTAGGCGTAGCGCGCGCCGGCCGAGATCGCGGCCTCCTTCACCGCGCGCATCTCCACGGTTGTGACGCCGGCCGGGATGCAGATCATCACCTCGGGCTTGCTGAGGCCTAGTGGGCTGCTGGCCTTCTTGATGAAGTAGCGCAGCATCGCCTCGGTGATGTCGTAGTCGGCGATCACGCCGTTGCGCATCGGCCGAACCACCTCAATGCTCTCAGGCTCGCGCCCAAGCATCGCCAGCGCGTCGGCGCCGACTGCCTTGACACGATTATCTTTGGTGGACAGCGCCACCACCGAGGGCTCCGAGAGGACGATCCCACGGCCCTTGACGTAGACCAGCACATTCGCGGTGCCGAGGTCGATCCCGATTTTCCGCATACCCGCTCCAGATTGCAGATTGTAGATTGTAGATTGTAGATTATACACGCAATCTGCAATCTGCAATCTGCAATCTGCAATTTCTACTGTCGTCGATTGCGCTTGAGCTGCGCGACCTTGAGGCGGATCAGCGCGCGGCGCAGCTCGGCCTCGGCCAGAATCATCTCGCGATCGCTCTGGCGCTGGGCGATCTGCTCCTGGGCGCGCCGCCGCGCCGCCTCGGCGCGCGCCTCGTCGATCTCGTCGGCTCGCTCGGCGGTGTCGGCCAGGATGGTCACCCGATTCGGCAGCACTTCCATAAAGCCGCCCGAAACGGCAAATGGTGTGGTGATGCCAGCCTTGATAATATCCAGCTGGCCCACATCGAGAATCGTCAGTAGCGGCATATGTCGCGGCAGGATGCCGACACGACCATCCTTTGTCGGTGCGTTGATCTGATCCACATCGTCGGAGAGCACCACCCGCTCGGCGGTTACGATTTCCAAATGGATTGGCATAACAACCTCAGTAGGCAGTAAGCAGTCGGCAGTTAACAGTGGTGCATTCGTCTCACTACTGCCGACTGCCGACTGCCGACTGCCGGCTACTTCCGGCTTGCTTCGTACGCCGCGATCACGTCGTCGAGCGGGCCTTGCAGGAAGAAATACTGCTCGGGGATGTGGTCGACCTCGCCCTCCAGCACCCGCGCGAAGCTTTTGACCGTCTCGGCGATCGGTACATACTTACCAGGGCGGCCAGTGAACTGCTGCGCGACGGTGAACGGCTGCGAGAAGAAGCGCTCGATCTTGCGGGCGCGCGCCACCGTCAGCTTGTCCTCATCGGACAGCTCCTCCACCCCCAGGATCGCGATGATATCCTGCAGGTCCTTGTAGCGCTGCAGCACGCGCTGAACCTCGCGCGCCACCCGGTAGTGCTCCTCGCCGACGATGTTCGGGTCAAGGATGCGGCTGGTCGAGGCCAGCGGGTCCACCGCCGGGTAGATGCCCTTGGCCGAGATGCTGCGCTCCAGCGAGATCGTCGCATCGAGGTGCGCGAAAGTGGTGGCCGGCGCCGGGTCGGTGTAGTCGTCGGCCGGCACGAACACCGCCTGCATCGAGGTGATCGAGCCCTTCTTTGTCGAGGTGATGCGCTCTTGCAGCTCGCCCATCTCGGTGCCGAGCGTCGGCTGGTAGCCCACCTGCGAAGGCATACGCCCGAGCAGCGCCGAAACCTCCGAGCCGGCCTGGACGAAGCGGAAGATA
Source organism: Roseiflexaceae bacterium (assembly GCA_035258585.1). Taxonomy (GTDB): domain Bacteria; phylum Chloroflexota; class Chloroflexia; order Chloroflexales; family Roseiflexaceae; genus DATFXE01. The sequence continues at coordinate 8,740 of DATFXE010000484.1, forward strand.
TTGTCGATGAACAGCAGGATGTCGCGGCCCTCGTCGCGGAAGTACTCGGCCATCGTCAGGCCGGCCAGCGCCACGCGCAACCGCGCGCCCGGCGGCTCGTTCATCTGGCCGAACACCATCACGGTCTTGTCGAACACGGTGGTGTTCTCGTCGATGCGGGCCTCTTTCATCTCGTGGATCAGGTCGTTGCCCTCGCGCGAGCGCTCGCCCACGCCGGCGAACACCGAGAAGCCGGACTGCTCCTTGGCGATATTGGCGATCAGCTCCTGGATCACCACCGTCTTGCCCACGCCGGCCCCGCCGAAGATGCCGGTCTTGCCGCCGCGAGTGAACGGGGCGATCAGGTCGATCACCTTGATGCCGGTCTCGAAGATCTGCGCTGTGACCGACTGATCCTCGAACGAAGGCGCCGGCTGGTGAATCGGGCGACGCTCGGTCGCGTCCACCGGCGTATCGGTGTCGATCGGGTCGCCCAGCACGTTGAACACCCGCCCCAGTGTGGCCGGGCCGACGGGGACCGCGATCGGCTGTCCAGTATCGATCACCTGCATGCCGCGGCGCAGGCCATCGGTGGTGCTCATGGCCACGGCCTTGACCACGCCGCCGCCGAGGTGCTGCTGGACCTCGGCCACCAGCCGCCCGCCGCCGTTGCTGTCGAGCGGGATCTCGATCGCGTTATAGATCTCCGGCGTCGTGTGCTCCGGGAATTTTGCATTCAGTACGACGCCGATAATATCGGTAATTTCTCCGGTTGCTCCAGCCATATGTCCCTCCGTGAAGAGGCTAGAGGCTAGAGGCGAGAGGCTAGATAAGATGGTTCAAGCCTCAAGGCTCAAGTCTCAAGCCTCAACTTGTTATTCCGCTAACGCAGCGGCGCCCGATGCGATCTCGGACACTTCCTTGGTAATATTGGCCTGCCGGGTCTTGTTGTATGAAAGCGTCAGGTCGCGCGTTAGCTCTTTGGCGTTGTCGGTGGCATTGCGCATCGCCACCATTCGGGCGCTGTGCTCGCTGGCGATCGACTCCAGGATGGCTTGGTAGAGCTGTACCTCGACGAAGCGCGGCAGCAGCTCATTCAATACTTCCTCCTGACCCGGCTCGTAGTTGTAGTCCCACTTTTTCTCGGCTGGCTCGCTGGGCGGCTCGACTGGCAGCAGCCGCTTGAGCGCCGGGCGCTGCACTAGTGTGTTGACAAACTCGCTGTAGGTAACATACACTTCATCGTAGCGCCCCTGGCGAAAGCCGCCGATCACACTTGTCGCGATGCCAAGGGTGTCGATCAGCCGTGGGTAGTCGCCCAGCTTGGTGATTTCTGCCACCAGGTTTTGCCCGGTACGCACCAGGAAGTCGCGGCCTTTCTTGCCGACCGCCAGCGTCTCGACCTGGTGCCCGCGCCCGTGCTCGTCGAGGATGAAGCGCCCGGCGCGTCGCAGCACGTTGGTAATCATCGCGCCGGTTAGGCCCTTGTCTGGCGTGATGACGATCAGAGCGACCGAGCGCACGTTCGGGCGTACCTCCAGCAGCGTGCCAGTACGCGCCCCGACGGCTCGAGTAGTCAGCTCGCCCATCACGTCGAGCATTCGATCTGCGTAGGGCCGGGTGGCGAGCACATTGCGCTGGGCTCGCCGCATCTTCGACGCCGAGACCATCTCCATCGCGCGGGTGATCTGGGTCATATTCTTGACCGAGCGGATCCGCCGGCGAATTTCTCGTGTGCTTGGCATGTGTACCTCTTAGGGGTTAAGGGTTAAGGGTTAGAATCAGTGACGGTAATGTCGTCAACGACATCAATGACCTTTAACCCTTAACCCCTAACCCTTACTCGGAGTAATTGCTCGTCTGCTTAAACTCTTTGATCGCCGCCTCCAGTGCGTTTTTGATCTCCTCCGACGGGAACTTGCGGTCGAGCCGGGTCTCGTAGATCTTGCGGAGCAGATCGGCATGGGCGGTGTGCATGAACTGAATGAAATCCTGCTTCCACTGTCCAACCTGGCTCACCGGTACGTCATCTAGGAAGCCGTTGGTCGCAGCGTACAGGATCGCCACCTGGTCCTCGAGCGGCATCGGCTGGTATTGCGGCTGCTTGAGCACCTCCTGCAGCCGGCTGCCGCGGTCGAGCTGCGCCTTGGTGGTCGGGTCCAGGTCGGACGCGAACTGCGCGAAGGCGGCCAGGTCGCGGAACTGGGCCATATCGAGCTTCAGGCGGTCGGCGACCGAGCGCATCGCGCGGGTTTGGGCCGAGCTACCCACGCGCGACACGGAGAGGCCGGTGTTCAGCGCCGGGCGGATACCGGCGTTGAACAGGTCGGATTCCAGGTAGATCTGCCCATCGGTGATCGAGATGACGTTGGTCGGAATATAGGCCGACACGTCGTTGGCCTGCGTCTCGATCAGCGGCAGCGCGGTGAGCGAGCCGCCGCCGTAGTCGTCGTTCAGGCGCGCCGCGCGCTCCAGCAGCCGCGAGTGGAGATAGAACACGTCGCCTGGGTACGCTTCGCGCCCCGGCGGGCGGCGTAGCAGCAGCGAGACCTGGCGGTAGGCGGCCGCGTGCTTAGAGAGATCGTCGTAGATGATCAGCGCGTCCTTGACCAGCTTGCCGCCGATCTGCACGCCATTCTCCATGATCTCCTCGCCGATCGCGCAGCCGGCGTAGGGCGCGATATACTGGAGCGCGGCCGACTCAGACGCCGAGGCCACCACCACAGTCGTAAACTCCATGGCGCCGTATCTCTCAAGGATGCCGACGATCTGGGCTACCTGGGCGCGCTTCTGGCCGATCGCGACGTAGATACAGGCCAGCTCCTTGCCCTTCTGGTTGATGATTGTGTCGATCGCCACCGCCGTCTTGCCGGTCTGGCGGTCGCCGATGATCAGCTCGCGCTGGCCGCGGCCGATCGGAATCATCGAGTCGATCGCGATAATCCCGGTCTGGACCGGGCTATTCACCGACTGGCGTGTGATCACGCCGGGGGCGATCCGCTCGATCGGGCGGAAGGTACTTGTGCTGATTGGCCCCTTGTCGTCGATCGGCTGGCCGAGGGCGTTGACTACCCGGCCAAGCAGCTCCTGGCCGACCGGCACCGAGATGATCCGGCCAGTCGAGTTGACCTGGTCGCCCTCTTCGATGCTGAGGTAATCGCCCAGCACGATCGCGCTGACCGAATCGCGCTCGAGGTTCAGCGCAATACCATAGACCGGCTCGGCGCGCCCGGCCTTGACCGGGAACTCCAGCAACTCCGAGGCCATCGCCTGGTCGAGCCCCTCGATCCGCGCCACGCCATCGCCTACCGAGATCACGGTGCCGACGTTGACCAATTGCGGGCGCAGCTCCACACCGTCCTGGATACTTTTCAGCAAACGCTGATAGAGTTCATCTGTTGCAACGGCCATCGCCAGTACCTCCTCGTTATAGCGATTGAGAGATTAGAGATTAGAGATTGAAGCGACTCTTCAATCTCTAATCTCTACTGATATGTGCATTGATTTGGCATATTTGGTGGGGGTTCGGGGGCGGCCGGGTGCCCTCTGGGCGTCGCCCCCGAACCCCCACCTCTGGGGAGGTCTGGAGTGGGCACCCAGAGGGTACCCGGGCCCCTCCAGACCTCCCCAGAAAGAATATTCCGTGTCTATGTACGGATCAGTAATCTCTATCTCCAATGCTGTATGGACACATGCGCTGTGTGTTTTCGCGATCAGCGGTCTAGCTGGCCAGCATGTTCCGCTGGATCGCGCTGAGACGCGCGCGCAGGCTGTTGTCGAGCACCTGATCGCCAATCCGGATAATCAGGCCGCCGATCAGCGATGGGTCGACCCCAAAGTGCACTTCCAGCCTCTCGCCATAGCGCCTGCGCAGCTCGTTGGTGATCTTGGCGCGCTGCTGCTCATCCAGCTCCACCGCGCTGATCACCTCGCCGGACAGCGGGCGAGCGTTGCTCTGGCCGTACTGTTCGAACGACTGTAGCACCGCCGGCAGCAGATCCAGCTTACCCTCGCGCGCCAGCGTTGTCAGAAAATTACGGGCTTCGCGCGGCGCATCCGCCGGCAGCGCGGCGATCGCCTGCTGCTCCAGCGTGGCGGCGTCGCCCTGCACGCCGTCGAGCCGTTTCGCGGCGGCTTTGAGCGCCTGTTGCGTGCCGCCGATCAGCGCATCGTACAGGGCTCGCGCATATACCTGGGATTCGGACGTACTCACTGTTTTCCTCCATTGCAGATTGCAGATTGCAGATTGCAGATTATGGTCGATGCAATCTGCAATCTACAATCTAAAATCTGCAATTAGTTCTGCCGTCCCAGGCTTGCCAGCGACTCCTCGATCAGCTGATCGTGGTTCGACTTCAGCTCGGCGCCAAGCACGCGTGAGGCCGTAGCCGTCACGAGGTCGGCCATCTGGGCCTTCAGGTCGCGCATCAGCTGGTCGCGCTCCTGTATCGCCTGCTCGCGCGCGTCGGAGCGAATGCGATCGGCCTCCTGGCGCGCCTGCGCGATGATCTCGGCCTCCTGCAGTCTGGCGCGATCCTGCGCTTGCGCGAGGATCGCGGCGGCCTCTTGGCGCGCCTGCGCCAGTCTCTGGTCATAATCCTCGTTGGCGCGCGCAAGCTGCTCCTTGACCAGCTCCGCCTCTCTGAGGCTCTCCTGGATGCGGCGCGTGCGCTCGTTGAGCATATTCAGCACCGGCCGGTACAAGTAGCGGGTGAGCAGCCAGACCAGCAGGATGACGTTGAAGATCTGCGCGATCAGCAGACCCCAATTAATGCCTAGTTTTTCCACTTCTGTTCTCCTCGGCCGTGCCCAACCGGCCCTATCTCCAGCGGCGCCCGGTGCGGGCGTCTGCTAGACAATACCGAAGCCGATCAGAATACCGAAGACCAGCGCGAAGATAAATAGCGCCTCTGACAGCGCGAACCCGAGGAACATATAGGTGCGAATCAGCCCCTCAGCCTCGGGATTCCGGCCCATCGCCTGCACCGCGCCGCTGAAGACGATGCCGATACCGGCACCAGGTCCAATAGCGCCGAGGCCGATCGCCAGGGCCATGCCGATCAGTCGAGCAGTTGCCACATCCATCAGTGTGTCCCTCCTTATACAGCAAACTCAGATAAAGATCACGGTACCTGCTGCACATCCATCCGGCTGTTTAGGCCGGGTGGGCCTGCGTCTCGCCGTGTGCCACCTCGCTTGGGCCGTGCTCCTCGTGTGCGCCGTGCGCCACCACTGCATTCGACATGAACACCAGTGTGAGCACCGCGAAAATCACCGATTGGATGAAGGCCACAAAGACCTCGAATCCGTAGAACGGCAGTGGTAGCACATACGCCAGCAGGAACGACATCACGACCAAGATGACCTCGCCGCCGAAGATATTGCCAAAAATACGGAAGGCGAACGAGACGATACGCGAGATCTCCGAGACCAGCTCGATCAGGCTGACAAAGAAGCCCAGCGCCCCTTCTTTGAGATTGAAGAACCTGCTAAAGTACGATAAGCCAAGCGCCTGTATCCCAAAGTATTCGACCATAAAAACGGCTGAGAGCGCGAAGGCGAAGGTTACGTTAAGATCGGCGGCGGGGGCGCGCAGAAAGGGGATGATAAAATTGCCCGCGCCGCAGTGCCCAGGAAACCCAGTGAAGGCCGACCTACTCGCTTCTGCAGCCGCCGGCGCAGCAGCTGCGGCCTCGGCTGCCTGTGGCACGCACAGGCCGATGCTGCCCACGCCTGGGACCAGCGCCAGCATGTTTGCGACCAGGAAGAAGATAAAGATCGTGGCGGGAAGCGGGAAGAATTTGCCGATATTCTGCCGGTCTATGCCGAGCGCGAAGTTATAGAACCCCTCGACCACCCACTCGACGATGTTCTGGAAACCGCGCGGCACCAACTGCATATTGCGCGCCCCCAAGAGAATCACCAGGACCAGCACCAGATCGACCAGCACGGTCATCACCAACGAATTGGTGATCGGCAGGATCGTCCCAGGCGAACAAAACTCGCCGACCCGCTCGCCGCCGAGACACGCCAGCGGCTCGGCTGCGGCCGAGATATGGATATCTGCGCGCGTCATCTTGATGCCGAGGACGTATTGCAACACGATGCCGACGAGCAGCAGGCCGACGATAATCCAGACTAGTCGGTTGCGCATAAGGCAAGGGTCCCTTCTTCAATATGACTTTGGGAACTCTTTCACAATCAACTATATCATGGGAGATGAGCAAAGTCAACCGCGAGTTTGAGAACTCTTTCACAATGCCCGCGGCACATGCGCATAAAAATTCAACCTGTGAGGAAGGTTGAATTCAGGGAGGAAAGTACACGTCCGTGCTTTTCAGAACGGGCGCGAGTATAGCATAGGTATGGATAACGCGCAAGTTAGAACGATCGGTTGCCGTCCAGTGTATTATCTGGTTCGACCCATGCGCAGGTATCGCACGCTCAGTCTGCTCTTCATTTGTGGACGCATAATGAAGCGGTAAGGAGGCTCAGGACGGCGTCACTCAAGGAGATCGAAGGTAGTGGAAGACGAAGGACGGGGGACGAACGATTTCGTCTTCCCTCCTTCGTCTTTCGTCATCCCAGCAGTTCCTGCATATCGCGAATCGCCCGCTTGGCGTACACCCAAACCGACCCGATCTTTGCCGTCGCCACACCGCTCTTGTCGAAGACGATCACCAGCATAAAGCTCTGGAGGATGTCGAAGCAGTACAGATCGTAGCGATTGCCCTCGTGCATGTACAGCGCCGTTGAGTCCTCTTCACGCAGCATCTGCGAGATCTGCCCTGCGGTCGAGAAGCTTGTCGAGAGCAGTGGCAGCAGGATCATGGTCGGCAGACCGGATGTAATGCCAACTTCCGTCAGCACCATCCCGGCACGATTCGCCAGCAAGATGCATTGCGATCCGATATCCTGTGAGAGCGCCTCCATGCGACCGCGAATCGGCTTGATGTTTTCTTCCGTCAGCACCAGTGAGCCGCCGCGCGGCCGCGGCGCCGGCTTGCGCGCAGGCGGCTCGGCTGGCGGCGATGTGCCCTCCGTTCGCCGAGATTCCGCGGTGGCTTGGGCGCGCGGCGCTTCGGCGCGATCGCGCCGCGGTCGCTCCGGCTCGGGCGGCGGCGCCGGCGTGGCCGCGCGGCTACTTCGAGGCGGCTCGGGCGCTGGCGCGGGTGTGGGCGGCGGTTCGGCAGCTGCCACTTGCTCAGGTGCGGCCGGCGCGGTCGCCGCCTCGGTCGCTTCGCGGCGCCCAAGCGCCTGATAGATCGCATCGTGCAGCTGGCCGGCCGAGAGCGGGCCGTTGAGAAAGGTATGAACGCCATGGCTTGCCGCCTGCTCAGCCGCTTTATGGTCGAGGGCCCGGCTCCACAGCACTACTCGCGTCGGCACGCCGAAGTTCGGCAGGATCTCGGCAAGGTCCATGCCGCTCATACCCGGCAGCTCCACATCGGCGACAATCGCCTCGGGCGGCGAGTTGCGCACCTCCCACAGAGCATCGTTCGCCGAGTCGAGCACCTGAACCTCGACATCCTCGCCGAGTTGATCCGATAGCGCGCGAAGATCGGCATTGTCGCCAGGAATAATTAGGAGTCGGTAGGCCATTGCTCCTCTTTGCCTTTCCCAAAAAACCACATCCAAGCACTAGAGCGGCCTGCTCGGGTCACTGTCTGTCGCCAACAGTGGCCGGCGGCCGGTACGGCAGCGCGATGCCGAAGGTGCTGCCCTGGCCGCGCCTGCTTTGAACCCAGACGGCGCCGCCAAGCATGGCGATCAGCTCGCGCACCAGCGCCAGCCCCAGCCCGGTCCCGCCGTGATCGCGCGTAAGCGAGTCGGCCACCTGGTAAAACCGGTCGAAGATGCGCGGCTGCTCGTGCTCGGCGATGCCAATTCCGTTATCCTGTACTTCGACCACAACCCATGGCATGACCGACGCTATCCGCGAGGGCACCAGGTAGCGGCCATCGCGCTCCAGCGATCCGGCCGGCAGCAGCTCGGCACGCATGGCGATCTGGCCGCCATCGGGGGTGAAGCGCACCGCGTTGGACAGCAAGTGCCCCAGGATCAGCAATAGCTTGTCGCGATCGCAGGCGAACACGAGCGGCTGTTCCGGCAGCTGGATGCTGATGGATTGCCGGCGCTCGGCGGCCAGCGACCGGATCCGATCGATCGCGTCTCGCGTCAGATCCTGTATCGCAATTGGCTCGGCCGCGAACTGCGCCTCGCCGCTCTCGAGGTGGCGCAGGCTGACCATATCGTCGACGATCTCTTTGATCCGCTGCGCGCTCTCCATCACCCGTTCGAGATACTGGCGCTGCTCGGCCGCGCTCTGGTCGCGCACCATCATGGTATAACCAAGCACAATCGAGAGCGGCGTTCGCAGCTCGTGCGAGGCGATCGAGATGAACTCGCTCTTCAGCCGATCCAGCTCTTGCACGCGCTGATAGGCGTGGCCGAGCTTGCCATACAGGGCGGCGTTGCGCAAGGCGGCGCCGGCGTGGTTGGCCAGCAGCGCCACACCCTCCAGGATTCCCGATCTTGGCGTGGCGGCCTGATCGCTGCAAAGCAGCAGCACCCCGTTGACCTCGCCCTGAGCGCGCAGGGGCACCGCCAGCGCATGCCGCAGCTCATTGTGTTCGAGGCGGCAGAAGACCAACCCCTGCCCATCCAGCGTCTGCTGCTGTTCAAAGGCGCGCTCGGCAAGCTGCCCGCCGGCCGCGAGCAATTCACCGCTGGCGGTGGCCGGCACGATCGTCGGCGGTGCAGAGCGCTCCTCATCCTCCATGAGCAGCACGAAACCAGTCCTGTAACCGCTCTGGCGCAGCGTTACGCGCAGCAGGATATCGGCAACTTGGGAAAGCTCTAGCGTGGCGCTGAGCGCCTTGCTGCTCTCCAGCAGCTGTTCCAGCGCCTGGAGCCGCAGATTATCCTGCAAGATCGAGCGCTTGTGCAGGGCCTGATCGACCGCCAGGCGCAGGTGATCCAGCTCGAATGGCTTGGATAGGAAATCGGCGATACCGCGCTGCACCGATTGCTGCAAGTTTTCCATCGTCGCGAAGCCAGTCATGATAATGATCGCGATCGCCGGGTCGCGCTCGCGGGCGATCAGCGCCAGCTCCAGCCCGCTCATCGCCGGCATCTTGATATCGGTCAGCAGCAGATCGAAGTGCTGGTCATCGCGCAGCATGCGCTCGGCCGCACGCGGGTCGCTCGTCGCGATCACCTCGTACCCTCCGCGCTGCAGCGTTCGGGTACAGACATCGCACATGTATGGCTCATCGTCGACGACGAGGATCCGCGGGGCGGCGCCTGGGCCAGTGAGTGATGTATAGCCGAGTGGGGCGGCGACCTGGCTCATATCGATATTATCTCTAGTAGAGCTAGTAAATACGCTTCGTATAATCTTTCTTTAGTGGGGTGTGGCGCCGGCTTCGCCGCCGCCACACCCCACTAAGGGGAGGTTCGGAGGGGTCTTCGGCCCCTCCGAACCTCCCCAACTACACCTTCTTAGGATAGCACCTCTACATCGGTGCGGGGCACCAGTAGCGTTGTGCCGTCCTCCAGCGCCACATCGACGACCAGCGCGCGCACGCGCGATGGCAGCCGCCTTGGCGCCGATGAGACCGCGCGCACCTGACCGACCTGCCCGAGCCGTTTGCCATCGAGCAGCCGCACGCTGGCGCCCGGCCGAAGCTGCGGGCGTGGTGGCTCCAGCTGCACGCCGCTCGTGCGCGAGGAGAGTGGGATCACCACGCGCGGGCGCTGCATGGGGCCGCGCAGCCGCGTGAGGCCCTCGATCAGCGCCTCCTGGCGATCGTGCGCCGCCAGCAGATCGAACAGCGGCGTCGACATCGGCTGCGCGCCAAACCCTTCAGTCACGACCAGGGTAAGCTCGTACTGCTGGCCGGGCGCATTGAACGGGATCTGCCAGGTGCCATTTTCGGCACGCCAATCGCCCACCGAATTCCAGCCCAGGAACGCCCGCAGCTCGGCCTCGTCGATACCGCCGACGATCACGCCGCGCACTTGTTCCTTCACAGCGCGGCGTAACGCGGCGGCGGAGATACCGCTGCCGCCGATCATAATCGCGTAGGCACTTTTTGCTGTGATCTTATCGAGCAGAATCGGCTCGGCTGGGTCAGTCACCTGCAGCTGTAGCACGCCGGATCGCTCGGGACCGAACCCGAATGCGCCGTAGACCTGCGCCGCAGGCGTCTCGATCCGTACGCCCTGGTTGGGGATCACGTCCATCACGAGGCCGCGCACCGTCGCCTGTAGCTCGTACACCGCCGGATCGGGTGAGACTGTGACATAGCCGGTCTCACTATCGACCGCCTCGATCTTGCCGCTGACCGGTGAGATGCACACGCGCCCGCCGACGCGGCTCGATCGCGCCAATACTTCGCCCTGCGCCACCTTGTTGCCGACCTCGCGCACCATCGCGCGCTCGACCAACGACGGCGCGATCTGGAGCGCGCGGGCCATGTTGACGATCTGGGGTATGCCGGGCACATACGCGCGCGCGACGATCTCTTCCGGCTCGACGCGCTGGCCCTGGCGAACCAGCACTTCGCCGGCGTACGGCAGGCGGCGTTCGATACGCGCCAACGCACTAGCGATTAGCGGCGGGGTTCCAACGGGGACATACAGCGACATAGATGGCGTTCTCCGCAGCGTATGAACATACCAAAGTCATTATAGCACAACCACTTCGCTTTAGCTATGCCTGTGATATGCCTCAAACACTTGCTGAATCTCTATTTCCCTCGGTGATAGGACTTACGCACTAGAGGGGTTTGGGGAGGCCGGGTGCCCTCTGGGCGTCTCCCCAAGATCTTCGTTTTCTCGCTCACTGCGGCAGCTCTGCCGCCGCAGTGAGCGAGAAAACAAGATTCTTGGAGGGACTGCGTCCCCTAAACCTCCCTGCTGGAGGTGACTGCGTACGTCCTGTGATATCATGGTTGTCGAACTGGCGCGAGTTATTCAGGAGAACGCGACTATGTCAGACGTGACTACCGCTCCAGGCCAACACGAGGATGAATTCTATCTCGACACGCCCGCCGTGCGTGGGTTCATCGCCGACGCCCGGCGCACGCTGGCTGCGCACGCCGACGTGTCGGGCAGGCTGGATGCGCTGCGCCCGCGTTTCGCCACGCTGCTCGCCGACCAGGCCTGGCTGCCGGACGAGTTCGCCGCGCCCTACGAGCAGAGCGGGATGGGTGGCGGTATCGCCACCTGGCTGCTGTTCCGCGCGGCGGACCGCTCGCTGTCCCTGTTCAGCTTGGTTGTCCCGCCTGGCTCGGAGACACCTATTCACGATCACCTGGCCTGGGGCTTCGTCGGGCTCTATCGAGGCGAACAAGCCGAGACGGTCTATCGCCGCACCGACGAGGGCTCGGGCGAAGGGCATGCTACGCTCGAAATCGCCGAGGTGAACGCGCTTCGTCCGGGGGACTTCTACAAGCTGCTCCCACCGGCTGGTGACATCCACGCCGTCAAGACCACCTCCGCCGCAGCCTCGGTTTCGATCCACCTGCTGGCGAACGATACCGGCTGCATCATCCGCCACGCCTTCGACCTGGATCATGCCCATGTTCGGCAGTTTCGATCGGGCTATTCGAACGTGCCATGCAGAGATAGCGAATGAGGGCTTGTTGTTCGAGAGATTTGCCAGGAGAACATGCAATGAGCAGCACAAGAGATCAGCAAGCGCAGGGCACGATTGTGCCCCGCGCGCCCGCCCCGCGCCCGATCGATCCGGGTGTCACCATTGGCCATGTTCACCTGCGCACTGCTGACATAGATCGCGTCCGCGCCTTCTATGTCGATGTTCTTGGCTTCGATGTCGTCATGGAAGCGCGCGGCGTTCCAGGGTGGGGGACGAGTGGCGACATCCTCTTCCTCGCCGCAGGCGGCTACCATCACCACCTGGGCTTCAAC
>DATFXE010000485.1:0-7273 GCA_035258585.1 Roseiflexaceae bacterium
TGGATCGGGCAGTGGTGGCGGCGTACGGCGCCATGCTGGCTCGGCGACGATCGGCAATACACTGATCACGGGTAATACTGTTTCAGGCGGCACAAGTATGCAAACCGACATCAGCAGCGCGTTCACCAGCGCGGGCTACAATCTGATCGGCGACGGAACTGGCGGCACCGGTTTCAACGCACCAGGCGACCAGGTCGGAACCAGTGCAAATCCAATCGACCCACTGCTCGGCCCGCTCGCGGATAACGGCGGGCCGACGCGTACGCACGCGTTGCTCGTTGGAAGCCCGGCGATTGACGCCGGCAACCCGGCGCCCGTGGGAGATGGCGGTGGCGCGTGCCCGCCAAACGACCAGCGCGGCTTCGGGCGCGTCGGCAGGTGTGATATTGGCGCATACGAGTTTGGTAGTATGCCTCTCACGAACACGACGACAACGCTGGTCTCGTCTAAAAATCCGGTGCGCGTCAGTCAGTGACATTCACCGCAACAGTAGCAACGCTCTCCCTCAGCCCAGGAACGCCGACCGGCAGCGTAACATTCTACGATGAGGCGATGGTGCTGGGCAGCAGCATCCTTGACGACGACGGACGCGCGGCTTTCACCAGTCATGGATTAGCGGTAGGCAGCCATTTAATCACTGCGGTGTATAGCGGCGATGCTACCTATACCCCCAGCAGTTCGACAGGTCTGGCCCAGTTGACGACCCTGCGCCAGCTATTTGTATCCCTCCTGCAACGGTAATTTATTCGTCGCGTCGAGCTTGCGACGACAAAGTTCAATAACTGAGAGCAGAACCCTAGAGCCATAGAGATCGCGGAGAAAGAGCATACTATTCGGTGTCCTTTGTGATCTCTGTGGCTCAATTTATTAGCTCATTACTATAATCACTCTGCACGCCCGAGCAGCCGCTCTAGCTCCTCGCGCGACGGCATAGATTGCTGGGCGCCCGGCCTGGTTACCGAGAGCGCGCCGGCGGCCAGCCCCCAGCGGATGGCCTGCTCGAATGGCAGGCCGGCATCGAGCGCTGTGGCCAACCCGCCGTTGAAGGCATCGCCGGCCGCCACCGTGTCGACCGCCTCGACCCGAAAGGCCGGCGCGAAGCCACCGCGCATTCCGTCGGTCCAGTAGGCGCCCTTGCTGCCCATCTTGATCACGGCTGCGCGTACACCCCGATCGAGCAGCGCCTGCCCCGCGCGCTCGGCATCATGCTGATCGTGCACGGCGAAGCCGACCAACGCCGCAGCTTCAGTCTCGTTCGGCGTGATAATGTCGCTGGCGGCATACAGCTCGGCCGGGAGGGGACGGGCCGGCGCTGGGTCGACCATCACCGTCACGCCACGGCGGCGAGCGGCCTGCGCGGCGGCCACGACCGCCTCGATCGGGACTTCGAGCTGAAGCAGCAGGACTGTCGCGCCATCCAGCGCGCGCTCCAGCTGCGCCAGATCATCCGCGCCGATTGTGCCGTTCGCCCCGGCGACGACGATAATGTTGTTCTCGGCCGCGTCGTCCACAGCGATCACGGCGACACCCGACGGGCCAGCACTGACGCCCACATTGGTCACATCGACGCCATAGTTGCGCAGGCTGTCGCACAGCGTCGCGCCGAACACATCGTCGCCGACGCGCCCGATCATGCGCGCGTACGCGCCCAGGCGCGCGCAGGCCACTGCCTGGTTGGCGCCCTTGCCGCCCGGCGCGGTAAAGAACGTATGGCCGAACAGCGTCTCGCCCGGCGCGGGCAGGCGCGGCGTGCGGACGACTAGATCCATATTGATGCTGCCGAAGATCACGACGCTCATACTCTGCCTCCTGGTTACTCGCGTGGGAACAGCGCGATTATAGCAGGACTTACGCGCTGCTCCCACGCCTGATTTGCGCAGCGGTACTTGCTCTTCTTTCGTTTTCCGCTCGAAGGTTTCGCCCGGCCGGGCGAAACCTTCGAGCGGAAAACATAGAGCGTAGAGTACCATGCTGCCGCAGGCTACAGCTATATGGACAATAAGATGAATAGTTTTGCCGCTTGACAAGCGGCCAAAACCCGCTATAATACAACGCTGGTGATTGAATTCACCATTGTTATTCGAGCTTTCCCGGCACGCGGTCTACCGCCGTTTCGCGGCAACTGGCCGTTGTGTGCCGCCAGGGTGAATGACATCGTGGTCATTCGGGGTGGCGGGTCCGGGCGAGCGTTCCCTGAGGGGTTATGGACGGTAAGGCCAATTTATCGCACCGCGACCAACGCCGCTGTGCGACGCTGAATCACCTGGCTGGTGGCTCGGCGCCTGCTGTCCTGCCCAGCCGACGCTAACGCGCCGGCCGCCAAAGCCGCACGCGCCCCCACACCGCCAGGTGTGGGGGTTTTTTTGACGCCCTCCAGCATCGCACGACGACGGTCGCCCTGGCTGTAATCGTGAGCCGGCAGAGCAGTAGCGCCGGATGAGCAAGCTGGAGGAACACAGAATCACACACCTTTTTCTCAACTACCCGGACCGCACCGACCAAGGACGAAAGACCAAAGACCAAGCACACGATGCGTCATTTGCACGTCGTTTGATTCGTGCTGCCTATCAGATCTTTCGTCCTTGGTCTTCAGTCGGTCGTCACTCGTCATTCGACGCCTATCAAGGAGGGCAGCTAAATTGAGCAAGCAGACCTATCTCGACTACGTTCAGAATCGGTACGGCATTGAGTCCGAAGGTATGCTAACTGATTTTCTCAGTCGACGGGATAAGCGGCTGCTGCTCGCAGACCGGATCGACCTCAACGCGATGGTCGAACGCTATGGCGCGCCACTGGAGATCGCCTACTGCCCGCTGATCACCGAGCAGGTCGAGCGCATGCTGGGCTGGGTTGCCGCCGCGCGTGACGAGGCCGGCTATGCCGGCAACTTTCTGTATGCCTACGCCACCAAGGCCAATTTCGCCGAGGAGGTCGTGCGCACGGCGCTGGCGGCCGGCGCGCATTACGAGACATCCGCGACTGCCGATGTGCTGATCGCCCATCACCTGTGGCGGCAGGGCGTGCTAGCCGAGGATCGCTACCTATTCTGCAATGGCTCGAAGGAAGATGGCTACATCGACGCGATTGTGGCCATGCGCCATGCCGGCTACGCGCGGATCGTGCCGATCCTCGACAGTCTGGAGGAGCTGGAGGCGCTGATCGAGCGCTGCCGCGCGCCACTGCTGCTGGGCGTGCGCGAGCGCCACCCGGCCGATTCGGTCGATTTAGGCCATCGCGGCGGCGAGCGCTTCGGGCTGACCCAGGAAGAGATCGCCCTCATTGCCCAGCGGCTCTCTGGAACGCCGCACCAGTTGGTTGTCTATCACGCGATGGTAGGCAGCCAGATGGAGGATCTGGATGGCTGGATGGCCCGGCTGGCGCGTTCGGCGGCCAACTACTGCCGCCTTCGTCGGCGCCTACCGAGCTTGCGGGCGTTCAACTTCGGCGGCGGCATGCCGACATCGGCCTACGCGCTGGATTTCGGGTTCGACTACCAGGGCTTTCTGCGCCGCCTGATGGAAGAGCTCGCCGCGATATGCGCGCGCTTCGACGTGCCGCAGCCCGACCTGATCGGCGAGTTCGGCCGCTACACCGTGGCGTCACACACCGTCTACCTGCTGGAGATCGGCTCGGTCAAGGAAGGGCAGCCCACGCCGGGTACGGGCGAGGTCGAGCCGTGGTACCTGCTGAACGGCAGCATTATGGTCTCGCTGCCGGATGCGCTAATCGTCGAGGGCCAGCAGTTCGTGGTGTTGCCGCTCGACCGCTGGGATCTCCCAGCCCAGGGTGCGCGGTTGGGCGGCCGGCGCACATGTGACTCGGATGATTTCTTCCCGCGGCCGTCGCAGCCGCCGCTGATGCTGCCGGAGGCTGGCAAGGGGTTGGTTGTGGCGGTCTTCGGCGTCGGTGCATACCAGCAGATGATCTCCGGCCGCGGCGGCGCGCATCACTGCCTCAGCCCCGAGATGCGCCGGATCATCATCGAGCAGGACGGCGACCCTTCGACAGGCTCAGGGCTAGGTGCGCTGGTTGTCCGCGAGATCGCGCCGCAGAGTCTGGGCGCGATCATGGGGCTGCTTGGCTACAGCAGCGAAGCGTTGGAGCCGGTGACGCGCCCCCTGCCAGTCCAGGCGGAGCGCAAGCCGGCGCGCGAAATGGCGCGCGTGCTGCGCGCGCCGCGGCGACGCCAGTTTGTGCCGCGCCCGCGCGCGCTGGCCCCGCGCGAGGCCCGCAGCGTGCGATCGGCGGCGTAGCATACAATCTCAGAACTTACGTGGTGGTCCTCTCAAGCACCTTTTCGCCTGCGTTCGCTCCGGTACCTAACCTTTTATCTGTATTTCGTTTTTTCGCTCTGCGAGCGAAAAAACGAAATACAAAAGGAAGACATTGTGACATATCATTCATGTCCAGTTCCATCAACCGCTCATGCGAGCAAGATTCTGCTGGATGTGCTTCAGCAGCCGCACCAGATTGGCTAGATCATCGTGGCTCAGTCCCTCCGCGAGCTCCGCCTCGAACACATCTCCAAGCGCTTCCAGCTCCTCAAGATATTGCCGCCCCTCCGGGGCAAGCGTGACCAGAGTAAAACGGTTGTCCTGCGGGTCGACGCGCCGAGTGAGCCAGCCCTCGGCTTCCATTTGCTTGACAAAGCGCGTCAGCAACGAACCCTCCATACCCAGGCGCTGCTGCAACTCAGCCTGGCTGATCTCGCCGGAATGCATCAGCTCGTGCAGCACCTCGATCCGCGATACGCTCATGCCGACGCGGCGCGAAAAGAGTCGCTCGGCGTCGCGATAGAGATGCGACAGTATAATAAACGCGCTTTGATGGTCATGGTCCGGCTGCATGTCGCTCTTCTCCGAATGTGCCGTCTATGGCATGATTACAATCCGGCGGCCATGCAAATCCTGCCGCTGCCAGGCGCTCTCGATATCGGCAAGCGCCACTTGCTCGGTGTCGATCTGAAGCTTGCCGTCAGCCGCGAGCGCCATGACTTGCGGAAAGGCATCGCGTATGGCCGTGCGCGGGATGCTGCCTCCGCCACTGCCATAGATCTCGACGCCGGCACTGCGCAGTGTGGCGGCGGGCAGTGCAATCGTAGGGCCAGCCACATCACCGATCTGTACCAGGCAGATCCGAGCTGGCTCGGCCGTCAGGCTGTGGCGTGTCAGGGCGCCAAGCAGCACTTCGGTTGGCCGGCCCCATAGGTAGTCGAGAATCACATCGTAACCCTTGGGTTCCGCCGCACGAATATAGGCTTCGGCAAGCTCCGGGTCCGGTTGGTCGAGTGGTATTGTCGCATCGGCACCCAGATCGTGCAAGCTCTCCAATATCTGCTGGTTGCGCCCGGCGGCCACAACACGCCCGGCGCCCAGGTGCCTGGCGATTTGCACCGCGAGCTTGCCGGCGACGCCCGTCGCGCCAAGGATCAGGACTGTCTCGCCTAGGGCGAGCTGCGCGCGCCAGGTGAGCGGCAGCCATGCGGATAGAGCGGGGTTGGGCAAGGCCGCGGCGGTGGCGTCGTCCACACCTTGCGGAACGGCAAAACACCACGCTCGCGGTGCCACGCTGCGTTCCGCCATCGTACCATAGGGTGGCCGTGCGCCGCCGAAAAACACCCGGCTGCCATCCACCAGCACCCCTACGCCATCGATACCGCATACGAAGGGCAGCTCGCGCTGGCTGGCATAGTGCGCTCCGCTAGCCAGCGTCTTGTCCAGCCGCTTCAGCGAAGCAGCGCGGACATCGACCAGTAGCTCGTCTTCACCTGGAATCGGATCCGGAAACTCCGCGAATCGCGGGGGCTGTCCAGCGGTGTGCATTACAGCGGCTTTCATAGTGAGCTTCCTTCCTGTTAGACAAGGTTCGTTGGCGATTTGAGGGTTTATTAGAGTGGGGGATTGGGGGCGACGCCGGGTACCCTCTGGGTGTGGGCACCCGGCCGCCCCCAGATCAGATTTTCTGTTCGTCGTACTGGCGGCCTTGCCGCCAGTACGACGAACAGAAAAGGCATCAGGAAGGGCTGCGCCCTTCCTTACCTACCCTAATAACAAACGGAAAGTCTTGTCAATCATCACTTTCTCATATGGATGTACGCTGTTGGGTTCTAACGCGAGGTCCTGATCACAGCATCACGCCTCTGCTGGCGCTTCAGCTGTAAGCAGGCGTTGAAAGACGTCGGTGAGGATCTGGATATCTCCATGGGTGAGATGTCGCACAAAATGCTGGGCAATGCCGCGCGCGTAGATCGGCCAGGCAGCCCGGAGCGCCTGCTCGCCTTGCGCCGTCAGCACGGCATACGCGCCACGCCGGTCGGTGTGGACGCGCTCGCGCGCCAGTAGCCCTTCGCGCTCCAGCCGATCGGCAAGATGCGTCAGGCTGCTGCGGCTCAGCACCACACGGCGCGCCAGCTCGGCCATCCGCAGCCGGCGCTCGGGCGCTTCAAATAACTCCACCAGGACATCGTACCACTGGAGCGGGATGCATCCTGCCGCAGCCAGTTCCCGATCGATTTGCTCAATCAGCGTCGCGTGTGCGGTGATAAACAGGCGCCACGCCGTGATTTGGGCTGTCGTTACGCGCTCATTCATAGTACTGCCAGTGTACCAGAAAGTAGTTGCATTTTCAACAATTTGTGGTATACTCAATATAGTTTCAATTCGAACTATACCATGTGAAACAAGAAGATCGGATTTCTACACTCTCGGAGGTCACACATGAAGGTACCGCTGATCCAAGTCGACGCTATTCCGAACGAAGGAATGACCCATGTCGAGTTCTTTGGCCGCGATGTTCTGGTGTTCAAAATTGATGGAACGCCGAAGGCAATTATGAATGTGTGCATGCATCTTGGCGGGCCACTGCGCCGGGAAGACGACTGCCTGGTGTGCGAGTGGCACGGCGCGGCGTTCGACGTGCGCGATGGGCATCGACTTCAGGGGCCGGCACGCAAGGATACGCGTCTCTTGGCCCTGCCCACTCGGATAGAAGACGGCATGCTGACGTACGTGTATGGTGAGTAATACCACATTTTCGAAGCCATTCAGGTGTCATCCCTAACGTAACACGGTGGGCGCGACAGCGTGAGAATGCGCCGCAGCGCATTCTCACGCTGTCGCGCCCACAAAATACATTAGACAAGGTTTCGCCTGGCAGCGATCAGCTTTACAGTTGGGGAGGTGCGGAGGGGGCACCCAGAGGGTACCCGGGCCCCTCCGCACCTCCCCAATGCTGGGGGTTTGGGGCGGCGAATCCGCCCCAAACCCCCACCCAA
>DATFXE010000486.1:0-12790 GCA_035258585.1 Roseiflexaceae bacterium
CGACTACGCGCTGCTTGTCGAACGTCTCAGCAGGATGTTCGGCTTTCGGGCGCTCCCGCGCGATCTGGCGCACGGCGCGCCCGCCACACCCCCAACGCCCACGCCCGAACCACCAGCGCCGCCCGCATCAGAACATCCATCGCCCGCCCTGACCAATGGCCTGTTCAGCGGGCCTCCGGCCTGCCCGAACTGTGGCCGCCCCTTGCAGCATGCAACGCTGGCGGGTTACCGCGTGGCCTACTGCGACAACTGCAAATATAAAACCCAGACGCTGGCGCAGGGACCACGCAGGTGACGAGTGATGGGTAACGAGAAGTATGCCACTCGCCACTCGCCATCTGCCAGACGGCCCGCAACAACCGCGCACATCCGCCCGTCCAATCCGCAAATGGCTTGAAAAGGAGCCATGGCGAAGGAGTTCCAATATGTCGACAGACGATTTTCGATCCGAGGCGCGCGCGCTGCTCAGCCGGCTGCTCGACGAGGCCGCCACCAACGAGCAGCGCGAGATGATGCTGGAGATCTACGCCGAGGAGTTTACCAAGCTGCATCGCGAATATGCCCACGGCCTGCTGAACGACGTGATCAACGATGTCCGCACGCGATTGGACGCGCGGCTCTCGCCCGATCCGATTCGGCAGACGATCGCGACAGTACAGACCACGGTTCAGGATCTGTGGAAGAATATCTGGGGGCCATAGCGCCGGACCCGTTATTTAGGGTGTCCCTACGATTGCACGCAATTCCATGCTATAATGCACGCCATCCGAATGAACGCACTCGTACCTATAAGGGATTGATATGCCCAACGACGCGCTGCTTGGCGAGCTCGATCGCCTGCGCGACATCTACACCTTGCGCCAGAAGGCGACCAACAACCTGCTCGCGGCCCTCAAAGGAACCACAAGCGCGCTCGGCAAAACCGGTCGCGTCCTCAGGGAATATACCGACCAGAACCCTGCCACCAACGGCCTCGCCCAAGCCCAACATGCCTTTAGAACGCTCCGCCTGAAGGAAGAGGCGATCGATCCGCTCCTGCCCGATCTGCGCCGCGACGCCAAGGCGCTGACCAGCCTGTCCGGTGCGCTGAAGGACGCCGCGGCGGCGCTGCGCGGCGACAGCGTCGATGTGATCAAGCTCGGGCACGCCTATGCCGCGCTACAAGGCGCGAAGATCCAGGACCCGGCGCTGACCGCGCTGCTGCCGGATCTCGACCGCGAACTCGAGCAAGCCCAGTATGCCCTTGGCGACACCTTCGGGCACGCACTGCGCGCCGCGCTGGCCGAACAGGGCATAGCGATGTTTGGGCGCCCGCCGCGCTTCGAGATCGGGCGCTTTGAGATCGCCGCGAACTTCGTGAGCCGCGGTGCCACGATCAGCTATGGGAAGGATGTGATTACCAGGCGCGCACCACTCAGCGTCGAGGCGGTGATCAAAGCGTACCAGCGCGATGCGAAGGCCGTGCTGGGCCGCGGCGAGGACGGCGACCGCTGGATCGCGAACTTCTACACCGCCTGGGAGCACGCCCGCCGCCGGCGCAATGCGCACGAGAAGCGTGCGAATATCGTGGACTGCTACTTCGAGCTGCTCTTGCTGCGCCAGCCAAGAACGTTTCGCAGCGCGCCCAGCAAGAGCAGCCTGGTGGACTATGGCCGCGCGCAGTTCGCATATGACTTCTTCGAGTTCACCAATCAACAGCGCCGCTCGTACAATGGGATGCACGTCGCTGCTCACAGCGCGACGAAATCGCAGGCCGAGAATCCCGAGCGCAGTTTCTGGATCGTCGAGGGCGAAACGCCCCACGCCGGGCGCTATATCGGGGATGTCGAGTTCACATAGTGGTCTGCAGTCCGTAGCCCGTAGCTCGTCGAGTGACACCACGGGCCACGGACCACGAGCCAAGGACAATGCGAGATGTTACCGGAACCACGCCTTGCCCGCCAGATCATCGACGTGCTTGGGCAGTCGGGCACGCCGGTCTCGAAGGGCGTCAGCTACTATAATGTCGGCAATGAGTCGCTGCTAAATGCGCTCGACACGCACTACCTGAGCTCATACCTGGCCGACGGCGGCGCGGTGTTCAAGTTGGTGGTCGGCGACTACGGCAGCGGCAAGTCGCATTTTTTGTACTGCCTGCGCGATCAGGCCTGGGAGCGCAATTTTGCAGTCAGCAAAGTCGATCTCAGCCCGCGCGAAAGCCCCTATGACGATCAGCGCCGGGTGTACGCCGCCGTGGCCTCCTCGATCATCTGGCACGAACTGGGCGACCTGGGCCAGGACGAGCGTGGCCTGACGCGCTTCCTGGAGGGTACGCTGCGCCGAATCATAACGCCACATGGGCTCGACCTGACCGACGCCGGCGCGGCCGAGCCGCCCGATCTGCGCGCGCTGCTCCAAACCCTGGAGACCACCCAGGTGGATAGTCTCAGCTTCCACAAGGCCGTCCAGGGTTACTTCACGGCGCTGCTGCGCGGCCAGGAGATCCGCCAGGAGTCGCTCGGACGCTGGCTCCAGGGCGAGGAGGTTAGCCCGGAGGATATGCGCGATCTGCGCTCGATCGGCGTGACCGAGAAGATCAATAAGAACAACGCCTTCAAGATGCTGCGCTCGCTCTGCCAGGTCGTGCGAGCGCTCGGCTACAATGGGCTGGCACTGCTATTCGACGAGGGCGATCGCATGCTCAGCGTCGGCGGCCGATCCGAGAAGGTTGCCACCGACAATTTGCGCGAGGTGATCGACCGTTGCCGTGAAGACCTGCCCGGCGCGATGTTCGTGTACGCTGTGCCGCCAGCCTTCATTCACGATATTGTGCCAAAGTACCCTGCGCTCCAGCAGCGCGTGCAATCGCCGAGCTACTTCTCGCGCTCGAACCCGTTCAGCCCGCAGATCAGCCTCGATCACCTCGACATCCCCGATTCCGAGCTGCTGCCACAGATCGGCGCACGGCTCCTGCCGATCTTCGAGGCCGCCTATGGCGTCGGGCTCGACCCGGACGCTCAGGCCAGCAATATCGCCGTGCTGGCCGAGGCAGCGCTCGACTCGTACCTGGCCATCAACCATCGGCGCCTGTTCATCAAGGCGCTGGTGACGGAGTGGTTCCGCCAGAAAGAGGAGGGCCAGCGGGTGATTACGCCCGATACGGCCAGCGCGGCGATCATGGGCCAGAGCGACAGCCTTATGGTGCTGGCGGAGCAGCGGCCAGGGCGATATTAGCATAGGAGCGACAAAAGACGGTCATTCCAATCGCGTAATACATCTGATCGATTCGGCAATCCATTTTGGAAAGCGAATGATACAAGCTCACAAGAACGTTTGTTTGCAATTTAACCCGATCTCGTGTATAATGTACCTGGATGAAACTTTGTGACTTTCCTACGGGAGCAGCGCAATGGCAGCACCAGCAATCCCAGCAGTGGTAGACCTGACCAACAATCAACTCTATTGGCTTGCTGGGCTAATTGAAGGAGAGGGATCATTTGTCGCTGGGACACCAAGTCATCCTCGTAGAGCAGTAGTGGCGATAACTATGACTGATTATGATATAGTAAAGCGGGTTTCCGACACACTAGGTGTAAAAATTAATAAGGTGAAACCTGCTTCTGACCGTCACAAGCAAGCATATCGCGTTGGGCTAGATGGAGGCAGAGCAGTTTGTCTAATGAACTTGTTGTATCCCTATATGGGCAAGCGTAGACGTGCTAGTATAGAGCGCGCTAAGGCATCATATCGCCCCGCTTATACTCGTCCGCATGGCACATATAGTGTTATTGATGATGAATTGCCGGAGAGTGAGCGATACTGGCTTTCGGGATACTTGGAGGGTGAAGGCTATTTCGCTCTAGAGAAACATGTGAAACCATTTGCGACTTACTTTCGCCCGCTTGTAGCGCTCAACTCAACCGATCAGGACGTTGTCGTCTATGTTCAGTGTCTCCTACATAATCGCTATGCTGTTAATGTCACTGTCTCAGCTATCAACCCAAGATATCCAGCTGCTAAAACAGCGTATTGCTTAAGGGTTCGGGGCTGCAAAGCAATCACCATCATGCAAGACGTTTATCCTCTGATGGGCCACCGCAGGCAGGCCAAAATCGCAGAAATATTGGCATCGCAAAACTAAGGATGTAACGTTATGTCGTCTCGACGTGTCATCCACCCTCAACTTGGCCCTGGAGAGTTGCTCAAGACCTATATGGGCGGCTACGAATGGGAAATCCTGTTCGACTCCGGTCGCCGTTTCCGCCTGCCCGCGCGCGAGTTCGAGGCCGATTCGATGACAGCCTGGCAGTTGCGCGCGGCGCCGGCCCGCAACGGCATCACCCCGCGCGCCGCCGTCCTGGAGATCGACCAGTTCCGCGCGCGGCAGACACTAGAGGCGCTGCGGCTGGGGATCGTGCCGGTGCAGGATGTCGAGACGCTGACGATCGGGCTGGAGGCCGAGCAGGTCAGCCTGGAGCGCGCGCTGGCCCGCAGCATGGAGCGCGGCGGCGATGCGCTGGCGGTGATTGGCGACTACGGCTTCGGTAAGAGCCACTTCGTCGAGCTGGCGGCGCGGCGCGCGCTGCGCGAGAACTGCCTGGCCGCCGTCGCCAGCCTGGATCTGGTCGAGGCGCCGCCCGGCAAAGCCAACGAGATCTACAAGGCGCTCATTCATGGCATCCGCTACCCCGACACCGAGGAGCGCGGCTTGCGGCCGCTGATCCGGCGAGCGCTCGACACGCCGGGCGTGATCGCGAAGTTCATGGAGCGCAGCCCGCGTGGGCAGGACGACCCGCTGGCGCGCGCGCTCGACGCGCTGGCCGCCTGCGCGAGCCAGACCGCCTACGACGACATTGTCAACTGGCTGAGCGGCCAGGTCCGCGCGCCGACGAAAGAGTCGCGCACCTGCCTGAAGAAGCCGCCGCGCCTCTACCTGGCCGGAGAGGTCGCCCGACAGTATGCCTACATGCTTACCGGCATCAGCGTGCTGGCATCGATGCTGGGCTACGGCGGCCTGGCGCTGCTGGTCGATGAGTCGGAGCACTACTCGCTGCTGCGCGCCAACCAGCGCGAGCGGGCTGACTCATTTTTCAAGGCGCTGATCTACGCCGCGCTCGGCCAGGCCAACAGCCGGGTGGATCCAAAGACTATTCCCTACCACAGCAGCGTCGATTACGAGCTGGCCTTCGCCAGCGACCCGCACCTGTTCTTCATGTTCGCATTGACTGAGAGCGAGAACCGGATGCCGGTCGATTCGTGGCTGGCGCCCTCACAGATCCTCCGCTTGGACGACCGCTTCATCGAACGCGATATCCATGCCTTTTTCACCACGCTGCTGCGCTACCACAGCATCGCCTACGGCTACGATTACCCACCGCCGGCCACCCGCTACGAGAATGTCGTCAAGACCGCTCCCGGCCTGCTCTCACGTGCGCTCAACCAGCATCAGATCAATTTGCGCGAGGTCATCCGCCTGGCCGTGACCACCGGCGACCTGCTGTACCTGCACGCCGACTATGCGCCGGAGACCCTGTTGGAGGAGCTGGCGAAGGGGCTGCGGGTGTAGCTGGGCGACTGTGATTAGCCAGATCTTCAATCCAGACAAGTCGGCGTATCGCCGGCTTCCGGCATATTCACCACACAACATTCACAACCGGAGGCACCACATGAACCAGAAGCGCAAGGCCGCGGCCAACGTGTTCATGGAGCAGCAGCAGCTCGACGAGGCGCCCGATCTGGCGCAGGCTCCCGCGAGCCTCGCCGCACCTCAGGCGGCGCCGGGTATGCCGCCGCCGGCCCTGGCGCCCGGCGCTCCGCCACGTGAGCCGCAGCGCGCCGTACGCAGCCGCGTACCCCAGGATGGCCTCAAGACATCCGAAGAGCTTCAGCTCGAAAAAGAGCCAATCCGCGTCCGCGAGACCGGGCTGTGGTTCTGGCGGCGGGTGATCGTGCCGCCGAACGCCTACGTGGTGCATACTCGCATGGGCCGCCAGGCGCCGGTGACGCTGGGGCTGGGGCTCTCCTTTCGCTACGACCCGTACAAAGATTCCTACTTGGTGGTGCCGGCTGCGATGCAGACGATCGGCGTGGTGGCCTACTGTATCAGCAAGGAGAAGCAGGGCATCAACGTGCTGGCCTACGTGCAGTGGCAGATCAACGACTTCGGCGTGGCCTACCGCAAGCTGGATTTCTCCGACAGCCGCGACCCACTGGGGATCGTGAACGCGCAGCTGCGCGAGCAGGCCGAGGCGGCGATCAAGGACAAGATCGCCACGATGAGCGTCGAAGAGGTGCTGACCGACAAGGAGCCAGTGATCGAGGAGCTGACCAGCCGGCTCAAGACCGTGGCCGAGGGGCGCGGCCAGAGCGACCAGGCGGTCGACGAGGGGCTAGGGATCAAGATCGTCACCGTGCAGATCAAAGAGGCGCTGGTCAGTTCGCAGCGCCTGTGGCAGGATCTTCAGGCGCCGTTCCGCTACGAGCAAGAGAAAACCGCGCGGATCAGCTACCTGGCATCCCAGGACGAGATCCGCCAGAAGGAGCTGGAGACACGCCAGGCCGCCGAGACCAGCGAGGCCGAAACGATGGTGGCGATCGAGCGAATCAAGCAAGGCAAACAGACCGAGGCGCTTGAGCTGCGCCTGAACGAGGAGGCCACACGCTTCACGAAGGAGCAGGAGTCGGCCCGACAGAAGATCCAGCTCGAGGAGCAGACCACGCTGATCAAGCGCGAGTCCGATCAGCGCCTTCGGGCCCAGGCCGCCAGGGCCGAGCAGGAGCTGAAGCTGGAGACGCTGCGCCAATCTCAGGCCGAGGCGATCGAGCGCGTCAGGCTGGATGCCGAGGCCAGCGCGCGCCAGAAGATCTTGCAGGTCGAGCAGGCGCTGCAGGAACTCGCCGAGGAGACGCGCCTGGCCGAGCAGCGGCTCCAGGCTGATCTGCAGCGGATCGAACGCGAGACCACGCTAAAGCAGCAGGACTCCACGCTCAAGCTGCTCGTCCAGGAGCAGGCCGATCTGCTCCAGGGGCGCGTCCAAGAGGCCGGCCTGGCGCGCACGCGGCAGGAAACCCTGGCGCGGCTGGAGCTACAGGAGGCAACCAACCACGTCACGATTGCGCTGGCCGAGCGCGAGGCCGAGCTGGATAGGCTACGGCAGGAGATCCGCAACCTGATGAACGAGCGCGATCTTTCCAGCCAACTGATTGAGAAGCTCCCCGAGCTGGCCGCACGCATGCCCGAGGTCCATGAGCTGAAGGTGCTGCACATGGGCGATGGCGACGGCGCCTTCGATGCGCTGCCGGCGTTTCTGGCGAAGATGCTGGCGATCGCCGACAGCATGGGTATTCGGTTGGTGGCAGATAAGCAGGAGGAAACCAGATCGGCATAGTGAGATGTCTGGCTAACCTGGCAGCCTAATAAGGCCCAAGGAATCGTTCCCCGTTGAAGTGGATGAGATGCGATGGGGCCTCGGCCACCCAGACTTCTGTCTCCCAGGAAATATCGGCGAGATACTCTCGCATCGCGGCGCGCGTCAGAAACGTGGTGACATACACCAGTCCAATTTGGGCAGCGCCAAAGAGCTGCTTGAGCTCCTGGCGGCGCTTTGGATCAATTGGGCCATGCGATGTCACCGCTTCGATCAGCACCAGCCACTGCTTGGCTGTGTGATAAATGATCACATCAGGCATCTTCCCGTGCGAATCGATTGTGACTCCAAGCGCTTGCAGGCGATCTTCGGCGAAGAAAGCAAATTTCTCGTCGGTATCACCTACATACAGAACTTCACCTCTTGGCGTAAATCGGGTGGCGAACTCGTCAATGATCTCTTTGATCAGCACATTTTGCCCACCTGCGGATAGTTTGAACACTTCGCCTGAAGGAAGGACAATCGGGATTCTCTGCATCTCACGCTCCTGGGCGTACTTCCTCCGCAGAGTCTCGTTTGATGCCAGATAGGTGCGCAGATGTCGCTCCCACTGATCAGTGCCGTATGTGCGAAATAACTCAAGTGTTGCCTGATCGATTTGATAGACCGCTTTCGGGCTGTTGATCGGACGTTCCAGATCATCAGGATTTGCGATAATAATACCGGCATCAAGAAATTGATGAACCGTCTGGCGTCGTACCGTCTCGCGAGTATTTGGCTTGTAGAGTTTCCCATAGTGCTCAGCAAAAAACTCCATCATAGGCGTAATTCCACACAGAGGAGCACTTGCCTCTGACCAAGGCGTCTTAGGGGTGAGGTTGAGCAGGGCTAATAAGGTTAATGCGGATCGTTCATTCTGCTGGGCGCGAGGAAAATCCAGGGCACGAAGGATTGCTAACGCCTCTTCGACACGTTTCTTACTACGCACAGGATCGGACTCGGACTCTTCGCTCATCGTAACACACTCCTGGGCAACCAACTCATCCAGCACCTCTTGCGTGGGAAGGTACTCCCCTATACGGCGACCAAGCGCAAGCAATTGAGCACGGGTGGGATAACGCATTGTGCGGAGATCAGTTGCATTGACTTGCGTATGGCCATTGAACTGGCGAAAATAAGCATCAACAAGTGTGGAATTCAGAAAAGCAGCCAGCCCACGCGCCAGCGTGCGATCGATCCCATGGCCATTCTGGTGGAAATAGTTCAGGTGATTTTCAAACCCGACGACATGGCCAGGGATATGCGTTGGATCGTAGATTGCGGCGACAACGCGTCGACGTTCTTCTTTGGATGAGAATCGTTTGATCAACACATAAGATTCGTTCGATACAAAAAGAGCTCTCGTCGCATCACAAAACACCAGCGCATTTGGCTTTTTGCTGGATGGCTTCGGCCATGCGATACCACCATCGACTATATGTGTAGGATAGATCAACGGTCCAGTGTCGTTGGATGGATGCGCGCGAAGGAACGGTGCGGCGCGGAAATCGACTACTCGCCCGGTGGATACCTCTAACCCTAGATCGGCGAGACTTGCCGAAAACGCTGCGGCACGCGATGCGACTGCTGCGCTAATCTCATCTGCTACCAAGTGAATAAACGATTGGGGGTCGTCGGGATGAACGACTTGTGCATACGATAGCTCATGCATGGTCGGCATATCATCATCAGGGTCGACGCTTGATGTTACCAATACTTTAGCAAAACGTGCCTGGGATTTTACAGCCGAGACAATGATATTTTCCTGTAGAACCGCATCATCACGAAATGCCTGTTCCCGCGACTCGAAGATATGAAACTGTCGCAACGCCATCGTCTGAAGAAAGAACTCGCGGAAAGGCCGAAAGTACGGACCGTTGCAGAAACTACGTGGCGTAATTGCCACTAGCTCACCGCCCAGCTCCAGCAAATGTGTTGCCAGCGCAAGAAACCCTGTATACAGGTTCGAGGTTTCGATACCCATCCGGCTGAGTTGCCGGCGTGTGTCAGAGGCGGTCTGTATTTTTCGGTATGGCGGATTCAGGATCGCGCAGTTGTACTCCGGCCGCGTCTGCTCGAATAATGGATTTGTGAGTAAATCAACCGTATGCGCAATGAAATCAGCCACGATGATCTCACTACGGAATACGATTCCAAACCGATCACATAGCTTTGCACAGAGTTGAAGCGAATCGCGTAGATATGGGATCATGATCGGCTCGACTTCATAAGCTGTGACACAAATACTGTTCGGCCTGTGTTCGCGGCTGATTAAGGCCGCCACACCCGCGCTAAGGAGCGAGCCAACACCGGCGCCAGCATCGAGCAGCGATACGTCAGGAGAATCGCAGACCAGCATTGAAGCCATCAAGCGCGCGATCGGCATAGGAGTCATGAACTGGCCGAGTTCCGCCCGGCGGCGCGATTCGAGCCGCCGATTTGCATCGAGACGAAAAACCTCTACCTGCTCGATAAGATCGGCTGCCGCAAAGGCACGCTCTTGTGATAACCGTGGTGCGACCATAAAATTTCTCATAACCGAGATTCAACACGATTTAGTGTATCATAGAGGCTTCGATTTGTCAAACGTGTGTTCGAATAACACGGGCGAGCAGAATCTCTCTATGCTACTGACCTACGACCGTCACGATCGCCATGCCATCGTAGCCCTTGCTGCCGACCGTCTGGATCGCGGTGGCGGTGACACGCGGCTCGGCCGCCAGCGCGGCGACAAATCGGCGCACCCCCTGGACGCTGGCGTCGGCGCTGTCGGCGTCGGTCACTGCGCCACCGCGCACGACATTGTCCACGATGATCAGGCTGCCGCGCCTGGTCAGCTTGAGCGCCCAGTCGAAATACTCTTTGGTGCTGGCCTTGTCCGCGTCGATAAACACCAGGTCGAACGGCCGCTGCGCTTCGGCCGCCAGCTGCGGCAGCGTATCGATCGCCCGCCCGAGCCGCAGATCCACGACATCCGCTAGGCCAGCGCGGGCGATATTGGCGCGTGCAACCTCAGCGTGCCTCGGGTCGATCTCGAGCGTGACCAGGCGGCCATCGGCTGGAAGCGCCCGCGCCATCCAGATCGTGCTGTAGCCAGCCAGCGTGCCGATCTCCAGAATCGAGCGCGCCCCAAGCGCCAGCGCCAGCATGTACAGCAGCTTGCCTTGATTTGGCGCCACGTTGATCAGCGGCATGCCCGCGTCGGCCGTGGCCTGGAGCGCCGCGTCGAGCGCGGGGTCGGGCGGCAGGAGCAGGCCGGCGAAATAGCGGTCGACCTCGGTCCATTGGTTCTGGCTCATGTATCCTCGCTCTAGAGAACAGGACTTACACAAAGGGGCGTAGGGAAGGTGCAACCTTCCTTACAAACCAGTTCTTGCGATTCTCGTGGAGGGCTCCGCCGTCCAAGAGAATCGGAAAAGAGGAATCTTGGAGGGACTGCGTCCCTCCAAACCTCCCGCTTGCGTACGTCCTATAGAACTTACGTCGCGAATCACAGCCGATCAACATAGTCCTTGGCCTCCTTTAGCCCCACACCCGTCAGCTCGCGGTAGCGCTTGATCGCCTCGATCTTCTGCCCTTGTAGAGCCAGGGCATGTACCTCGGCCAAGCTAACCTCTCCAGAGGGCGGCTCGGCCCGCACGCCTGGCAGCGCAGGCGGAGCGCCTTGGGCTGGCATGGCCTCGACATAGTCTTTAGCCTCCTTCAGCCCCAGCCCGGTCAGCTCGCGCACCCGCTTGATCGCCTCGATCTTGTTCCCACGCGCCACAAGCGCCGTTATCTCAGCCAACGCCTGTGCAGAGATATCGGCGCTGCTTTTGGGCTGAAGCGCAGACGCCGGCAGATCGTGCGGCGCCGCGAGCGGCATGGCCTCGACATAGTCTTTAGCCTCCTTCAGCCCCAGCCCGGTCAGCTCGCGCACCCGCTTGATCGCCTCGATCTTGTTGCCGCCCGTCACCAGCGCAACTATCTCGGCCACATCCGGCTCGGCGATCTGTCTGGGCGGTGCGGCTAGATGCACCGCGGAAGTGGGCTGCGGCATATTCGACAGCGAGCCGCCCCAACTGCGCCTGAGCGCTATCACGGCTACAATTGCCGCCAGCGCGACGACGGCAATCGCCGCGAGGGTGAATAGATCCATCGCATCTCTCCCTAATCCGCGCGAACCTAGACCGACACTAACAGCCGACGATCGACGATGGACGATAGACAATAATTCGCCATCGATCGTCTATTGTCTATGGTCTATCGTCAAGGGTTAGAACCCTGCACTTCTCGTACAACTCACGTTTCGGCACGGCGAATCTCTACCAGGTTGCTATGAAATGTGCTCTGGCCAGCCAGATCCGCCAGCGCGTCGGAGGTGGTCCAGTTGATGTTGCGGGCATCGGCCGACAGCCGCGCCCACCCGCCTTTCGGTGCGACGGCCACACCTGGCGGCACATCGTCCGTCACCACCGCACGCAGGCGGCACCAGCCACGGGCACTTTTGACGATCACGGCATCTCCATCGCTAATTTCGCGCGCTGCCGCGTCGGCGGGGTTGATCTCGACGAACGGCTGGCCCTCCTTTGCCATCAGGCTGGGCTGGTTGGCCATGCTGCTGGACACATAGTGGTGCGACGCGCCTGAAATAAGGACCAAGGACGAAGGACCAAGGACCAAACCTGGCGATTGCAACGAAGTAGTTTCGTCTTTGGTCTTTGGTCTTTGGTCTTTGGCAAACTCAGCTGGCGGCGCATAATCCGGCAAGGGGTCCAGCCTGTGGGCGCGCATGGCTTCACAGTACAGCTCGACCTTGCCAGATGGCGTGGGAAAGCGACCGTCGGCGAACGGCACATCGGCGCCGGGCGGGAAGTGCAGCGGGAGGCTGCCCTCGGCCTGAAGTCGCTCCAGCGTGATGCCCTCCAGGCGGGGATTACGCGCGCGCGTGGCATCAAGCACGCCGCGAAGCGCATCCTCGGCGCTCTCGTGCAGCCACGGCTCCTGATAGCCCATGGCCTGCGCCAGCAGCCGCATCACATCCCAGTTGCTCTTGGCCTCGCCCAGCGGTGCGATCGCGGCATGGTTGTATTGCAGATTGCGGTGACCGTAGGCTTTGTGCAGGTCCACCTGCTCGAGCTGGCTGGTGGCCGGCAGCACGATGTCGGCGCAATCGGCTGTATCAGTCAGGAACAGCTCATGAACCACGGTGAAGAGATCTTCTCGCCGCAAACCCTTGACAATCGAGCCAGCGTTCGGTGCAGAAGCAACCGGGTTGGCGCAGAACACAAATAGCGACTTAATCGGCGGATCCTGTGCCTCGCCATTCAGCGCCGCGCCGATCCGATTCATATTGATCGTGCGGGGGGTGGGAGGACATTCGGATGCATGGCCGACCGCCTCCAAATCCCAGCGATAATAGCCGC
>DATFXE010000487.1:0-3680 GCA_035258585.1 Roseiflexaceae bacterium
CGACTACGCCGAGCAGAGCCGCAGCTGGATCGACGAATGGCTGCTAGGGCGCATCATCTCCGGCACGCTGCGCGATCGGGGAGCGGACGAGCAGCAGAGCGCCCTGGCAGTGACAGTGATCAAGAACATGACCAGCCACCAGAGCTGGTTCGAGACACCTGGGCTGGATCATGCCTACCAGCTGGTCGAGACGTTGCTTTCGGATGGTGAGGTCCAGCAGCTGCTGCGCGTCAACCGCTACCAGGATATCCTGTGGTTCGACAAGCACGCCTTCGAGCGGCTGCTGTGGTGGATGCTGGTGGTGGCGGTGGTGACGATCGGTGCCGACTCCACGCGCACCCCGGCCGAGGCATCCGGCGCGATCGGCGAAGTGTACCGCACAATCTCGCAGCTGCGCGCGGCCGCCGAAGCATCCGGCTACCAGGTCGAGAAGCTGCTGGCGATGGCCCAAGTGTAGCGGCACCAGGACCAAGGACGAAAGACCAAGGACCAAAGATCGAGCTCAGCGCCGATTTGGTCTTTGGTCTTTCGTCTTTGGTCAAGCACTGTTACCTATAGAACTTACGCAGTTGGCGTTTTAGCAGGGGTGCGGGGGCCGCAGGCCCCCGAGAATCTTCTTTTTTACCCACCTCTGGCGGCTTTGCCGCCAGAGGTGGGTAAAAAGAAAGGCGTTCTTTGGAGGGCTTTGCCCTCCAAACCTCCCAACCGCGTAACTCCTAACCTATATAATGCCACTCACGCTTGTGTAAACTGGGGAAAAGGGCGATGAAAGTTCTTCTTTTAGGCGACGATGGGCGAGCGCATGCGCTGGCATGGAAGCTGTTCAACAGCCCGCTGGTCCACGAGCTGATCTGCGCGCCCGGCAATGGCGGCACGGGGCCGCTGGTGCCGGCGGCCGATCTTGAGCTTGCCGACGCGGCGGGAATCGCGCGCTGGGCGTTCGACGAAGGCGTTGATATCATCGTGCCGGCTGGCAGCCGGCCGCTGCACGCCGGGCTGGTCGACGAGGTGGTATCGCTGCATATCGGGGTGTGCGGCCCCTCGCAGCGCTCGGTCGGGCTGGAGCGCAGCCGCTGCCTGGCTAAAGAGTTTATGCTGCGCTCCAACCTGCCGACTGCGCCCGGCCGCGCCTTCACCGACCTGGCCACCGCCGAGAAGTATTTGGCGACACAGCCCTTGCCGGTGATGATCAAGGCCGATCACCCCGACGCCGGAGAGGCATCATTCGACGATCGCTACGCGGCGCTGGAGGGTCTTCGCGAGCTGTTCAACGCACGCACGCTGGAAGGCGCGAATAATGGGGTGGTGATCGAAGGCTACCTGAGCGGGTCGCGGGTGGTCTTCTCAGCCTTCACCGACGGGCGCACCGCCGTGCCGCTGCTGCCGGTGCGTCTGTACGACCGGGTGGAGGAAGGCGACGCGGGCGCGCGGGCGCGCGGTGTGGGCGCGCACACCAGCAACTCGACCTTCGCGCGGCGGCTGACCGAGTACTTGCAGCAGAAGTTCATCACGCCGGTGGTGGCCGGGCTGGCGCGCGATGGGATGCCCTACTGGGGCATTTTGGGGATCGATTGCGTGATCACCGCGAGCGGGCCACGGCTGGTCGGGCTGCGCTCGAGCATGCGCGAGGGCGAGGCCCAGGTGGTGCTGCCGCGTCTGGAAGATGACCTGCTGCCATGGGTCCAGGCGATGATCGCACAGCGGCTGCACGAGCTGCCCGCGCCGACATGGGCGCCGGTCGCCAGCGTCGGCGTGGGGCTCATGGCGCGCGGCTACCCGCACCATTTCCCAACCGGCGGCGTGGTTCGCGGCGTCGAAGAACTGGACGAAGGCGTGCTGGCATTCCATAGCTCAACCGAGAGCCCCGGCGGCCTGCGCTACACTTCACGTCTGGGCGGCGGGTCGGGCCTGAGTCTGCTGGGCGGGCTGGGCGCGAGCTTGCCGATCTTTGGTGCCGCTGCCGCGGGCGCCGCGACGTATACGACCGGCGGTCTGGTGATAACCGTGGTGGCGCAGGGCGCTACCCTGGCGGGAGCACGCGGCCGCGCCCTGATCAACGCCGAGCGCGTGACATTCGAGGGGCGCATCTTCCGCAGTGATATTGCGGCAAAGGAATTTGGTTAGCCGATGTCGGCTTGATGCCTTTCAGCCACCCGACTTGTGGATGAGCTTTCTATGAGAGCTTGCGCGGCACCCTATATGTGATTTTCGCAGCGGTACTTTTCCTCCTTTTGTTTTCGTTTTTTCGCTCGCAGAGCGACAAAACGAAAAACAGATGAGATTACTGATCCGTACATAGACACGGAATATTCTTTCTGGGGAGGTCTGGAGGGGCCTTCGGCCCCCCCACACCCCCACCAAATATGCCAAATCAATGCACATATCAGTAGCACAAATAGCTGGGGAAGGTGGTGGCCGCGCAGCGGCCACCACCTTCCCCAGCTATTTGTGCGGCGCCTGGCCTGAGCCACAGCGTAGTCTACGGCTTCAGCACCTTGAAGTAGATCACTGCCTGGTGCGCGCCATTCGAGCTCTGGAACACCCACGACCAGATGCCGGGCGGCAGCTCCTTGGTGTCGAAGGGCAGGCCGCTGAGGCTGCCGGTATCGCCGATATCATAGGAGCGGCGTGTGCCGTAGATGCTGCCATCCGGCGCGTTCAGCCAGAAGCCGATCGTCTCGTTGGGCGTGAAACCATACACATCCATGGCGATAATTTCGCCCTGCTTGACGCACTTGCCGGGCCGGATGCGGCCGTTGACCGGGTCAGGCACGTCGGCGCAGGTGTCGGCCGCGGGTGCGGGGGCAGGTGCAGGCGCGGGCTTGCTACCGGCGCGAACCTCGTTGCCCAGCAGGCCGAGCAACACGTTATACGGGGCGGCGTTCTCGGGGTGCAGCTCGAAGCGCGCGCGCTCGAACCACTGCACGGTGTACTGCTTGCCGTCCGAAAGCGTCTCGATCGCAGCATCGCTCAGCGGCAGGCCGAACAGCGAAAGGTTCTCGGCCTCACTCTTGCCCTTCTTGCCGTCGAACTCCAGGCCGTTGGCGCGCCAGGCCTTCAGAATATCGCCGCAGAGGTTGTGGCCAGTCTCGGGGAAGAAGCGGCAGCCGTTCTGGGCGCCGCTCTTTGCGAAGGTGAACGGGTCGCGGCTCTGCTGCGCCAGCCGGTCGGCGCCGAGCCGGCCGAGCAGCACATCATACGGTCGCGCGTTCTCAGGGTGCAGCTCCAGGCGGTTGCGCTCGAACCACTGCGCCTGTAACGTCTTGCCCTCGATCGTCTCCTGCTGCTGCGGGGTGACGGGCAGGCCGAACACGGGCAGGCCGCCGTTCTGCTCCCAGAACTCGCGAATGCGACCGTCGATGCAGAAGCCGGTCTCGCTGAAGCAGCGCTGGCCGGATTGGGCATGGGCTCCACTGGCCGGGGCCAGCGCCAGCAGCGCGGCCGCCAGCACGATCAAGGAAAGGTACCGAAGTACGGGGATGCGGGGCATTGTTTCCCTCCTACTTTGGAAAGGTGATCAGAATTGGAATGCGCGGGCAGAGAGATATTTGGATGTTCGCCGGCTTGTCGATGTCACAGCAACACGCACCGCAGGCTGTTTTGGCGGGCGCCCTCCTAACGCCCGTTCTCTCGACACACAGATATCATGGCGCCTGCACAGCGATGCCATCTGGAGGCAC
>DATFXE010000488.1:0-6317 GCA_035258585.1 Roseiflexaceae bacterium
CGCGCCGAGCTGGCCGACGCCGCGCGCCAGCAGATGGGCACGCTGGCCTACTGCTCTGCCTACGCCGGCTCGTCGAACCTGCCGGCGATCGCCCTGGCCGAGCGGCTGAGCGCGCTGTTCTACCCGTCGATCAACACCTTCTTCTTCACCAGCGGCGGCGCCGAGGCCAGCGAAAGCTCGTTCAAGACCGCGCGCTTCTACTGGAAGGCCCAGGGCCGGCCCGAGAAGGTCAAGATCATCTCACGTATGAAAGGCTACCACGGCGTGACGCTGGCGGCCATGAGCGCCACCGGGCTGCCGGCCTACTGGCCGATGTTCGAGCCGCGCGTGCCGAACTTTTTGCAGATCGAGTCGCCCTATCCCTATCGCTTCCAGAGCGACGACCCGAGTGTGAGCCCCGGCGTTGCCGCCGCCAATTTGCTGGAGCAGGCGGTCCTGCGCGAGGGTCCGGAGACTGTGGCCGCATTCATCGCCGAGCCGGTCCAGGGCGCCGGCGGCGTGATCGTGCCGCCGGAAGACTACTTCCCGCGTATTCGCCAGATCTGCGACGCCTACGATGTGCTGCTGATCGCCGACGAGGTGATCACCGGCTTCGGGCGCACCGGCCGCTGGTTCGGGCTCGAGCACTACGCGATCGAGCCGGATATCGTGCAGTTCGCCAAGGGCATCACCAGCGGCTACATCCCACTTGGCGGCATCGGCGTCTCCGATGCGATCCGCGAGGTTATGAACGGCGTCTCGCCCGATAAGCGCTGGATGCACGCCTACACCTATTCCGGCCACCCGACTTGCTGCGCGGTGGCGCTATCGAACATCGAGATTCTGGAGCGCGAGGGCCTGATCGAGCGCGCCGCGACACTGGGCCGGCGGCTGCTCGACGGCCTGGGCACATTGGCGCCGCTGCCGGGCGTGGGCGATGTGCGCGGCCTGGGCATGATGGCGGCGGTCGAGCTGGTGGCCGATAAGGCAACCAAGCAGCCCTGCCCGCCCGCGGCGAACGTCGGCCCGCGCGTGGCCAACGAAATGCTCGCGCGTGGCCTGTTTACCCGCGTCGTCGGCGAGACGATCTGCCTTGCGCCGCCGCTGGTGACCAGCGAAGAGCAGGTCGATCGAATTGTCGAGGTCGTCGGCCAGGCTATTCGGGCGCTTGAGCTATAAGGGCTTTTGAAATCAAAATATTGCAACAGGCACGCCGAATTCAATAGCGTGGCGGCGACGGTGTGGGTATGCCGCGCGCGGCATACCCACACCGTCGCCGCCACACTATAGATCAATGACGCGGGATGGTTTTGGGCCGCGCAGCGGCCCAAAACCATCCCGCGTCACCAACAGCAGGTCACCGAAGAGAGACAAATACTTGATTTTCTTGAGTTAGTAACTCAAGTTACTTGACTTCATACGAAAACGCGCTACAATGCATGCACCGTCATTTGGGCAACTAAAGAAAGGAGAGCGCGACCATGGCAGTCGTTACGCGGGAAAGCCCGACCACGCTGAACACGCGGAAGATCGTGGTGGCGGGGGTGCTGGGCGCAATCGCGATCGTGCTTGGCGTCACACGGCTTGGGTTCATCCCAGTGCCGAATGTGAGCGGCAACGCGACGATCATGCACATCCCGGCGATTATCGGCGCGGTGCTGGAGGGGCCGGTGGTCGGCGTGCTAGCGGGGGGCATCTTCGGCATCTTTAGTTTGCTGCAGGACACCACCGGGCTGTTCAGCAACCCGCTGGTTTCGGTCCTGCCGCGCCTGCTGATCGGGTTGACTTCGTGGCTGGCCTACCGCAGCCTGGCCGGGCGCAATGTCTACATGGCCGCAGCCGTCGCCGGCGTGGTCGGCACGCTGACGAATACGATCGGCGTAGTGGGCATGCTGCTGATCTTCGGCCTCATCCCATTCGCCGCCGTCGCGACGATCATCCCGCAGGCGATCGCCGAGATCGTGATCGCGGCGGTGCTGACCCCGCTGGTGGTGCGCGGCGTCAACCTGGTGCGCTCCGGCCGCACCTCGGCCACCGAGACCGGCCCGCGCGACAAGTCATCCTTCTGAGTTTCAGATTGTAGATTGTAGATTGCAGATTGGGCCAATCTACAATCTACAATCGGGTGCCCTCTGGGCGAATCTACAATGCTGGAAGTCTCGAACCTCTCCTTCGCCTACAATGCCGGGCGCGAGGATGCCATCCAGGCGCTGAGCGATGTGAGCCTGCATGTCGCGCCGGGCGAGCTGGTGGCGATCATTGGGCACAACGGCAGCGGCAAGAGTACGCT
This sequence comes from Roseiflexaceae bacterium, assembly GCA_035258585.1. Classification (GTDB taxonomy): domain Bacteria; phylum Chloroflexota; class Chloroflexia; order Chloroflexales; family Roseiflexaceae; genus DATFXE01. The sequence goes on from DATFXE010000488.1 coordinate 2,270, forward strand.
GGCGAAGCTGTTGTGCGCTATTCTCGCGCCCACGGCCGGCAGCATCGCCGTGGATGGCATCCCGGCGACGGCTGACAATGTCTGGGAGATCCGCCGTCGTGTAGGCATGGTTTTCCAGCGGCCCGACGATCAGCTGATCGCCAACACGGTGATCGACGACGTGGCGTTTGGGCCGGAGAACCTCGGCCTGCCGCGTGACGAGATCGAGCGGCGTGTGCGCGACTCGCTGGCGGCGCTAGGTCTGGCCGATCTGATCCACGCGCAGATCAGCGAGCTGTCGGGCGGCGAGAAGCAGCGCGTGGCGATCGCCGGCGTGCTGGCGATGCAGCCGGCCTATTTGATCCTTGACGAACCGACCACCATGATCGCTCCCAGCCAGGCGCGCCAGCTGATAGGGCTGGCCCGCGACCTGCGCGACCGGGTTGGGCTGGCGGTGATCCATATCACGCACTTCATGCCGGAGGTGGTTGGCTTCGATCGCGTGATCGTGCTGGACGGCGGGCGAGTCTTGATGCATGGCACGCCGCGCGAAATCTTCGGCCGCGCCGACGAGCTGCGCGCGGTCGGGCTGTCGGTGCCGCAGGTGACCGACCTGGCGCGGCGCCTGCGCGCTCGCGGCGTAGCCCTGCCCGAGGTGGTGCTGACAGCCGAGGAATTGGCCGTGGCGCTGTTCGACCACCGACCACCCCTTCGACAAAGCTCAGGGCAGGCGACCAACGACCACCGGAACGGAACTGAGAGCCAGGAACCAGGGATTGCGCAAGAGACGGGCGACGGGCGACGAGTGACGAGTGACGCGAGACCCGAGACCCGAGACCAAACTCCCAATCCCCAGCCCCTACTGGAGGCTCGCGACCTGCGCTACACCTACATGGACGGCACGCCGCTCGCGCAGGAAGCGCTGCGTGGCGTCGACTGCGCGCTGTACGAGGGCGAGACGCTGGCGCTGCTGGGCGGAACGCAGGCCGGCAAGAGCACCCTGATCGAGTTCTTCAATGCGCTGCGTCTTCCGCAACGCGGCCATGTCTTCTTCGAGGGGCAGGATGTCACGGCGCCCGGCTTCGACCTCGATCGGCTGCGCCAGGCGGTCGGGGTGGTGTTCCAGCAGCCCGAGACGCAGCTGTTCGAGGAGACTGTGGGCAAGGATGTCTCGTATGTGCCGCGCCGCAAGGGGCTGCCGCCGGCCGAGTCGCGCGCCCTGGTTGCCCAGGCGCTCACGAACGTCGGGCTGGACTACGAGGCGTTCCGGCTGCGCTACATCTACGCGCTGAGCGGCGGCCAGAAGCGCCGCGTCGCGCTCGCCGGAGTGCTGGCGGCCCAGCCGCGTGTGCTCGTGCTCGACGAGCCGGTGGCCGGGCTCGACCCGCGCGGCCGGGCCGAGCTGGCGGCGCTGATCATCGACCTGACCCGCCGCCTGGGGCTGACGGTGGTGCTGGTGGGCAACGCCGTGGATGAGCTGGCCGAGCTGGCCGACCGCGCGGTGGTGCTGCACGAGGGCCGTGTGGCCATGGAGGGGCCGCTGCGGGCGCTGCTGCGCCGCGCCGAAGAGCTGCACGCCCTTGGGCTCGAGCTAAGCGAGCCGGCCGAGATCGCCCTGGCGCTGCACGCCGTATTCCGCGACCTTCCGACCGATCTGCTGCGTATCGAGGAGCTGGAAGAGGCCTTGATGAACCGATTGCAAATTGTAAATTGCAAATTCTAATCTGCAATTTACAATTTGCAATTTGCAATTGCTATGGCTGTCGAATTTTCACGCAACATCACGTTTGGCCAGTATCTGAACCTGGGGTCGCCGATCCACCGGCTCGATCCGCGGACGAAGATTCTGGCGGTCAGCGCGCTCATGTTCGCCATTCTGCTGACCCGTACCTTTGGCGGGCTGGCGGTAGCGCTGGTTGGGGCCGCGCTGATCTTCGCGTTTGCGCGCGTCCCGTTGGGCTACACGCTGCGCGGTATGCGGCTGCTGGCCAATACCATGCTGGTGATCTTCGTCTTTCAGGTGCTGTTCTTCCGTGCGCCGCCTGAGCGCACACTCTGGAGCTGGTGGATCCTGTCCTTCTCGTGGGATGGCGTGTTCCAGGGCTCGCTGACTCTGCTGCGGGTGCTGCTGCTGTATTACCTGGTCAACACGCTCATGTTCACCACGCCGCTGATGGACCTGGCCGACGGCACCGAGATCATGCTGGAGCCGCTCAAGCGCCTGCGCGTGCCGGTGAACGAGCTGGTCATGACCCTGGTGGTCGCGCTGAAATTCGTGCCGCTGCTGGTGGCCGAACTGGAGCGGTTGATCAAGGCCCAGACCGCGCGTGGGGCGCGCTTCGACCAGGGCAGCCTGCTGCAGCGCGCGCGCAAGCTTGGCGCAGTCTTGATTCCGCTGTTCGTGAACGCGCTTGGCCGCGCCGAGGTACTGACGACCGCTATGGATGCGCGCTGCTATCGCGGCGGCCGCGGGCGCACCAAGCGGCGTGTACTGACCTTCCGCCGCGCCGATGGGCTGGCGCTGGGGCTGGCGCTGCTGCTCGCCGCGGCCGCGATCGTCGTCAGCCGGGTGATCGGCATATAGGAACGCGCTATGACGGTCAGCGGCATGATGCCCGTACCAGCTGAGCTGCGAGCGTTCAGCCGCGAGGCAGTCTTGGAGAATGGGCTGCGGCTGCACTACTACGAGGCCGGCGCGCCCGATGCGCCGCCGCTGATCCTCATTCACGGCCTCGGCGACGAGGCCGACACCTGGCGCCACGTCCTGATCCCACTCTCGCAGCAATATCGTGTGATCGCGCTGGACCTGCCGGGGTTTGGGCGCAGCGCTCGCCCACGCCGCGCATATACGCTGGGCTTCTACGCGCAGTCCGTCGCCAGCCTGATGGCGCGGCTGGGGATTGGCCGGGCCGCGCTGGCTGGCAGCTCACTTGGCGCGGCGATCGCACAACGCGTCGCCCTGGCGCGGCCCGATCTGGTCGAGCGATTGATCCTGGTCGACGGCGCGCTGCCGATCGAGGCGCACCGCCCATCTGGCCGGCTGTGGTGGTTTCTCGCGCCAGGGATCGGCGAGGCGGTCTATACCAGTTTGCGCCGATCGCAGGACCGGGCCTACGCGACGCTTCGGCCGTACTACGCCGACCTCGACGCGCTGCCGGCCGAGGATCGGGCCTTCTTGCGCGAGCGGGTCTGGGCGCGGGTTTGGAATAGCGGCCAGCGCCGGGCGTTTCTGTCCACCCTGCGCTGGCTGGCGATCGAGGGTGCCTTCCGGGCGCCGGCCCTGCGCGAGCGCCTCACGCGGCTCGCCACCCCGACGCTGCTGATTTGGGGCGGCCATGACCAGATTGCGCCGCAGGCCTTGGCCGAGCAGATGGCCGCCCTGCTGCCGAACGCGCGTCTGCACGTGATCGCCGACAGCGGCCACCTCCCCCAGCAGGAGCGGCCGGCTGCCCTGATCGCCGCGATCCGCGGGTGAGCCCTGCTACTGAGCCTCCAGCCACACGTACTGGTACGGTTCCAGACTCAGTCCGCTCTCGGCCGAGACGTCGCTGCCCGAGATCAGATCGGTAAAATGATAGCCGGGGCCATAGACGCGCACGCGATTGCGATCGACTTCTTGCGGGTGCTCGGAGAAGTTGGCCATCACCAGCAGGCGCTGGCCGCCGTGGTGGCGCACGAAGCCGAACACGTGCGGGTTTCCGCTCTCGATCACCTCCATTGTTCCATCCCAGATCGCCGGCTGCGCCGTACGCAGGCGGATCAGCCGCCTCAGCTCGGCGAAGATCCAGCCGCCCGGCGTAGCCTGACTCTGCTGGGCCAGCGTGCGCTGATCCCAATCGGCGGCCGGCCGATGGACCCAGCGGCTGTCGTCGGCCTTGGCCGGGTCGCTGGCGTAGCTGTAGTCGTTCAGCGTGCCGACCTCGTCGCCCAGGTAGATCAGCGGGATGCCGCCGATGCTGAGGATGATGCTATGGAGCATCAGGATGCGCCGCACCGCCAGGAAGGTCAGCTGCTCAGCCTGCCCTGAGCCTGCCTGCCCTGAGGCTCCCCCTGAGCCTGGTCCCCCCTG
>DATFXE010000489.1:0-4477 GCA_035258585.1 Roseiflexaceae bacterium
CCGGAGCTTGAGACGGCGGCCGCCGCACCGCGCGAGCCAGCCGCGCCGATCGAGTGGAGCTGGGACGGCATCAATCGCCAGCCGGACGCGGCCGAGGGCGAGAATGACGACACCCAAAATCAAGCCCAACACTAACTAGACAAGAGACGAGAGACAAGAGACAGGTGTGTTGCCTGTCTCTTGCCTCTCGTCTCCTATCTCCCAAGGTCTTAAGCTGGCAGCTCGAACTCGCGCACTGTGCGCTGGAAGCGCCGCCACATCAGCGCCGCTATCACAGGCGCGACCAGCAGAAACGCTGCCCAGACCGAGACCAACCCGCCGCCAAACAGCCTAATCAACAGCCAGGCCAGGCCAACCGAGACCCAGATTCCGCTGCCGGAGACCTTCAGCGGGAACGACGTGTTGCCCGAGCCACGCAGCGCGCCCGATTGAACGAACAGCACCGCCCAGAACGGCTGGAGCAGCGCCACCACCCGCAGGCCGGCGGCGCCGGCCGCGACCACATCGGGATCATTGCTGAATATCTGCAACACCTGCGGCGCGAAGATGAACAGCAGCGCGGCGATCGCGCTCATCCAGATCACCGCCCAGATCGTCGCGACGCGCGTGGCCGCCGCACCCTCCTGGATGCGCCGCGCCCCGACGCTCTGGCCCACCAGCGCCGTGGCGGCGATGCCAAAGCCGATCCCGGGCAGGAACGAGAGCGCGAGCGCGTTGAATACCACCCGGTGCGCGGCCAGCATGTCGGTGCCAAGGTGCGCCACCACGATACCCAGCGCCAGGAAAGCAGTCGATACCAGGATCTGCTCCATCGCCGCCGGTACGCCGATCCGCAGCACCTGCCTGGCGACATTGAGATCGGGGAACCAGCCGCCCTTGCCCCGAATGGTCACACCATTGCGCCCACGCCACAGCGCCCCGACCAGCAAGGCCAGCCCCAGCCCGCGTGCAATGAACGTGGCCCAGGCGCTGCCGACCGCGCCCAGCGCGGGCAGGCCGAAGTGGCCATAGATCAGCCCGTAGGCCAGCGCCACGTTGACCAGATTCGCGAAGGCGGTGACCAGCATCGGCGTGCGCGAGTCGCCTGCGCCGCGCAGCACCCCGCCGCCAATGAACAAGCCGACCAGCACCACCACCGTGCCCATCGTCACATGCAAGTACTGCGTGCCGACGCGCGCCACATCCGGCTCCAGCCCGAACATGCCAATCAGCGGCGCCGAGAATAGCAGCCCGCCAAGCGCCAGCGGGATCGAGAAGATCACGCTCCACATCAGCGACTGCCGGCCAAGGTGACCAGCCCGCGCCAGATCGCGCGCGCCGACCGCTTGCGCCACCAGCACGGCGCTGCCGATCGCCAGGGCGCTGAGCGCCGCGATCAGCAGGAACATTACCTGCAGCGCGCTGCCGACACCAGCCAGCGCCATGGCGCCCAAGCCCGCGACCAGCCAGGTGTCGATAATGCCCAGCAGCGTCTCCAGGAAATTTTCGCCGATGATCGGGCCTGCCAGGCCCAGCACCCGCTTTCGCAGCGCGCGTGGCTCGATCGGCTCGCCCGTCGCCTCCGCCCCATTCGGCTGCGCTGTTGCATCCGCGCCAGGGAGCTCAGGCAGGTTATTCTCCAGCTCGATCACTGTCTCTTCTGTCGTAGCCAACTCTGCTTCTGCTCCTTTTCAATAATCTCCGAACCCACACTATACGCCCATTCACAGCCGCAGACAATGGCCGATCTGTCTAGTTGGATCTCCGTCTATAGACTCATAGACAAAGCTTACGCGCTATAGCATTTTGTGGTAGATTTGCGCAGCCAGCCTTTCGAAATTCCCCTTCATTCTAGCCACGCATTCGCCTCATCAGTCATCCCGGATTTACCAAGGTGGCTGGGGTGGCGTCCGAATGCGCCGCGGCGCATTCGGACGCCACCCCAGCCACAAAATAAAGCGGTCGGGCGTGCTCCTTGCGGCGCGCAGCGCCGCAAGGAGCACGCCCGACCAGAACATTCCGCCCATGCGTGGTGGTTTACATCACATAGCTCAGGCGGCGCGCCTGGTTATTCGCATCCTGATGCCGTTTAGCGGCATGCTGGTGGGCATATACATCTGCACGATCTGCTGATTAGGCGCGAGCGCGAGTTGGTAGTTGCGCAGCAAGTGCGAGAGCAGCGCCTTGATCTCGACCTGGGCGAAGTTGATGCCGATGCAGATGCGCGGACCTCCGCCGAAGCCGACCAGCGCGTAGGGCGTCTTGTGCTCCTCGCGCGGCGGCGCGAAGCGATCGGGATCGAACCGATCCGGCTCGGCAAAGATTTCTGGGATCCGGTGCGCAGCTGAGATCGAGTAGAACACGTGCGTGCCGGCCGGCACGTGGTAGCCGCCAAACTCGAAATCCTCCAGCACGCCGCGCGGCCCATTCGAGACCGGCGGGTACAGGCGCTCGGCCTCGCTCAGCGCATTCTCCAGCACTTTCATGCGCTTGATATCTTCGAGCGTTGGGTTGCCATCGCGCACCAGCAGGGAATCCTGCTCATGAATCACGCGCTCGGCATACTCAGGATGTTGCGAGAGCAGATATAGCAGCCACGCGCTCAGGCTGGTCGAGGTCTCATGACCTGCCACGAGCAAGATGTTGGTATGGGCGATCAGCTGCTCGTCGCTCAGCGCGTTGCCCTGCTCGTCGCGCGCCCGCACCAGCATACCGAGCACATCGTCGGTTGGCTGCTCGCGGCGCTGGCGGATCTTCGGCAGCAGCAGGTCGTAAAGTTCGCGCTGAAGCCCCGTCAAGCGCATCACGTAGTCGTTCTCATCGGCGGCGGTCGATCCGAGCGTGATCAGGCTGAAGAAAATCTCGCGGAAGCGGTCGACCTCGGGGCCGGCCTGGAGGCCGACTAGCGCCTCGGCGGCAACGTCGAAGGTGATCTTGCGCGCCTCCTCGAACACGTCGACCTCGCCGCGACCCAGCCAGGTCGCCGTGCGCGCGCAGATGATCCGGTTCATCAGCGGCAGGTAGCGATCCATATAACTGATCGCGAAGGCCGGGTTCATCATTCGGCGGTGCTGGTCGTGCTTGGGACCGTCCATGGTCAACAATCCGTCGCCATAGGTCTCGATCACGCCGAAGAAGTGGCCCCAACCCTCGCGGTGCGAAAACTTCAGCCGGCTACTAGCCAGCACAAAGCGGTTGGCCTCCGGCCCGACCAGGTAGACCACATCGCCGCCCCAGTCGGTTCGGGTGCGGAAGATCGGCCCGTGCTCCTGGTACATGCGCGCCAGAAACGGGCCGGGATTACTCTGGTAATCGTCCGGCAGCGTGACACTGGGCATCTCTTCGATTGTGCGGAGCTGTTGCATATGCTGTCTCTCTTTTCTTCTACGACGTATGCCGTGGCCATTCGTAGCACGTCATAGCCTGCGGCAGCATGGTACTTTTCCTTTTATGTGTTCTGCATTTCTCATGTCGCTCGTAGAGCGACATGAGAAATGCAGAACACAGGATCGATCGACGGTGCACGACTCTACCGTATTACTGATCACCTATCACCCACCACTCGGCCCATCACCCCATCACCCCATCACCCTGTCATTCCGTCACGCGCCGGGCGGCCAGGAAATCACGCACGGCTCGCTCGACCAGGGTAGCAGCCTGCGGGCGCCCACCGTCGATCCGGCCGGCCATCGTCAGAGCCACCAGACCATGCAGCGTGGCCCAGAGAATATGGACCGCTGCTTCGAGATCATCGCAATTCGCCTTTACGCCATCCCCTAGATCGTTGACCGCATCCATGGTGAATTGGAACACGATTTTGGCCTCGGGCGGAGGCTCAGCTTCGTCCCCGCCGAGCGTTGCATCCGAGCAGAATGGCACACCGCCCAACCCATGCATGACCTGATACAGCTCAGGGTGATCCCAGGCAAACTCCCAGTACGCCAGCGCAATACCCATGATCCGCGCCTCGGGCGCGGCGGTTGCGCTACTGCCGGCGCGCACCCGCTCCATCAGCAGCCGAAACCCGTCGCGCAACAGCTCGGCCAGCAGCGCATCTTTGCTGGTGAAATGTTCGTAGATTGTCGGCGGGCTGTACTCGATCCGCTCGGCGACTTTGCGAATCGAGACCGCTTGCCAGCCCTCGCGCGCCGCGATGTCACGCGATGCGGCGAGAATTGCCTGGCGCAGCTCTTGGCGCTCGCGCTCGCGTCGTTCTTTGGTGCCCATCTTACGCTTCTTAAGAGATCTAACACTGTTAGAAAATATACCATCTATTGGCAATCGAGTCAAGAGGGCCAGTATGACAGAAGCGTGTCATGAACAGGAGTTACGCGGTGGAGGGGTTTGGGGAGGCCGAGCCTCCCCAAGGTCTTCTGTTTCTGGCACACTACGGCGGCCGGGTACCCTCTGGGTGTCGCCGTAGTGTGCCAGAAAAAAGGTTCTTGGAGGGCTTGCAGCCCTCGGGTACCCTCTGGGTGACCTCCCCGCAATGGACGAC
>DATFXE010000490.1:0-4099 GCA_035258585.1 Roseiflexaceae bacterium
CTTGTCAGAACGGGAGCATCTATGCCGCACACTGCCACCATCTCCCTGGCGTCGTTCGTGACTTTCGGCGCGCTGCTGCGCTATCTGCGCCGCCGCGCGCGGCTCCAGCAACGCGATCTGGCGATCGCGGTCGGCTACAGCGAGGGCCAGATCTGCCGGCTGGAGCAAAACCAGCGCCTGCCGGACCTCCCCACCCTGGCCGCGCGCTTCATCCCGGCGCTGGATCTCGAGGATGAGCCGGAGTTGGCGGCGCGGCTGCTGGAGTTGGGCGCTGCTGCGCGCGGCGAGCGCCAAGACCCGACCGCGATCTCAGTACCTGCCAATCCTTCGTCACGGTCGGGCAATTTGCCCACGCCCCTGACTCCGCTGATCAACCGGCATCGCGAAGTGGCGGCGATCGGCGCGTGCATCCAGCGCGACGACGTGCATCTGCTGACGCTGGTCGGCCCGCCCGGCATCGGCAAGACGCGCCTTGGCCTGCATGTGGCGGGCGTGTGGCAGGAACTGTTCAGCGACGGAGTCTACTTTGTCGCACTGGCCCCGATTCGCGACCCGGCGCTGGTGCTGCCGACGATCGCACATACGCTCGGGATCAAGAAGACCGGCGAACAGCCCATACTCGACACGCTGCGCGCCGCGCTGAGTGAGCGGCAGCTGCTGCTCGTTCTCGATAATCTCGAACAGGTGGCCTCGGCTGCGCCGCGCATCGCCGAGCTGCTGCGCGCGGCGCCGAAAGTGAAGGCATTGGTGACCAGCCGCGCCGCGCTGCATCTCTCCGGCGAGCACCTGTTCGTCGTGCCGCCGCTCGATCGGCCTGACCCACGTGCGCTACCGCCCCTGGAACAGCTAGCAGCTATACCGGCGGTCGAACTCTTCACAACCCGCGTTCAAGCGATCCGGCGCGATTTTGCGCTGACCCACGACAACGCGCGGGTGGTGGCCGAAATATGCGCATGCCTGGATGGGCTGCCGCTCGCGCTCGAGTTGGCTGCCGCGCGCAGCCGCCTATTCGGCCCGCAGGCGCTGCTCGACCGGCTGCGCGGCGCATCCGGCCCGACCACGCTCGGCTTCCTGGTCGACGGTCCGCGCGACCTACTCCTTCACCAGCAGACGCTGCGCGGCACGATCGACTGGAGCTACGATCTGCTCGACGAACAGGAGCGCGCCCTGCTCATGCGGCTGGCGGTCTTCGTGGGCGGCTGTACCGAGGAGGCGACCGAGGCCGTTTGCCTGGGGGCAGGGAGTTGGGGGTTGGGGGTTGGAAAGGTAACCCCAACTCCCAACTCCCAACTCCCAACCCCTATTCTAGATGGGCTGATGGCGCTGGTCGATAAAAGCCTGCTCAAGTGCGAACCCGGCCCGGAAGAGTCGCCGCGCTTCGTGCTGCTGGAGACGATTCGCGAGTATGCGCGCGAAAAGCTGGAGGCGAGCGGCCACGCCGAGCAGGTGCGCGGGCGGTATGCAGCATACTACCTGAGGCTTGCCGAGTCGGCCGAGCGCGAGCTGAGCGGCGCGCGACAGGACCGCTGGTTCGCGCGACTGGAGGCCGAGTATAACAATCTTTGGGCGGCGCTCGAATGGTACGCGGAATGCGATGTTGCGAGCGGCTTGCGATTGGCGTGCAGCCTGCGCAACTTCTGGCACGCGCGCGGCTATCTGAGCGAGGGCCGTTCCTGGATCGAGGCGGCGCTGATGCGCTGCGATGCAGGCGGTATTCCCGACTCGGTGCGCGCGAGATCGCTGTGTGTGGCTGGCTTTCTGGCGCTCCACCAGGGCGATCTCGCATGCACAGTGACGCTCTCCGAAGCCAGCCTGTCGATCTATCGCAGCCTAGGCGTTCGGCGCGGAATCGCCGACGCCTTGCATAATCTGGCCAGCGTCGCCTTTATGCGCAACGAGTACGCGCGCGCCGCCGAGCTGTTCGAGGATTGCCTCGCGCTGTATCGCGCGCTGGACGAGCGGGCCGAAGTCGCTCAGATGTTGAAAAATCTAGGGCTGATCGCCAAAGACCAAGGTGATTTTGCCCGCGCGACGGCGTTCTACCAGGAGGGCCTGGCGATCCGCCGCGCGCTGGGCGACAAGCGCGGGATCGCCCAGGCATACTTCAATCTCGGGGTTGTCGCGTATTGGCAGGGCGATTATGCTGGCGCGTTCGAGCTGAGCGAGCAAGGGTTATCGTTCTATCGCGAGCTTGGCGATAAGATGGGTGCGGCCTATTCGCTCGACACGCTGGGGATGGCGCGCTGCAAGCAGGACGCTCACGAGGCAGCCATGCAGTTGCTGGAGGAGAGCCTGCTGATGTTTCGCGATCTGGGCGATCAGTTCGGAATCGCGCTGCTGCTGACCGATATGGGCGGCGTAGCCCAGGCGCAGGCCGATATCGAGCGCGCCGGGCGGCTGTATGGCGAAGGGTTGGCCCTATCCTGGAACATCGGCGACAAGCGGCGGGTCGCCTTCTGCCTGGAAGGGTTGGCGACGGCGGCGGGGCCTGGCCGGGCGCGGCACGCGGCCTGGCTGTTTGGCGCTGCCGCCGCACTGCGCGAGGCGATCGGCGCGCCCCTGCCGCCATCTGAGCGCGCCGATTACGAGCGCGCCTTGGCTGCGGCGCGCGCGGACGATCGGGATGGATTCGCGGCGGCCTGGGCTGAGGGGCACAGGATGGAGCTAGGGCAGGCCGTGGCGTATGCGCTGGCGGGTAATTGATCCTTTGGCCGTGACGATTGACGATTGACGACGGACGAGCACCACCGTCTATCGTCTATCGTCTACCGTCAAGAGTGCGAGTATAGCCTGCAATGGCTGGCGTTTACCGCTCAGTCTCGACCCATGCATGCTTTCCATCGCTGATCCAGGTGATTGCGCCGTCGAGCCGCTCGTGGTATAGTTTCGCCCCGCTGATCGCCCGCTCCACAAACGTCTGCTCCACTGGCCGGTCGGCCTGCACGCCATCGGTTAGCACCATGGCGCGTGGGTGGAGCGCGCTGACGAAGGAGTTGTGGGCGTCGCGCTGCCATGGAAAGGCCAGCAGACTAGCCGGGCGGAGTGATGCGGCAAGCGCCTCCTCCTCAGCCTCGCCGCCGCTGTGATCGAAGACCACGCTGGTCGCGCCGTAGTCCAGTCGCAGCATCAGGCCATTCTCGTCGCCATCGCCGGACGCAAGCACGCGCAGCGTCGCCCCGCCAAGATCGAGCTGCTGGCCTGTGTGAGCCATGCGTGTGGGGGTATGTTGTTCATCCAGCAATCGCAGCCACTCGTCGATCAGCGCGCCGCGCCTGGCGACCGATGGAGCGAGCGCCAGGCCGGCGCGGTAGCGCGCCAGCGCCGCCACCTGGCCGGGGAGATGCGCGCCATCCGCCGTCGTCAACACCACCATGTCGAGCGTCCGGCGCCAGAATGGCATCTGCCGACCTAATGCAGCCGCCAACGCGGCCGGGTCGCCGCCGCCGTCGATCAGCACATAGCCGCCTGATGGCGTCTGGATCAGCGCGGCATCGCCTTTGGTCTCCAGAAAGATCACCCGCAATTGATGGCTGGGCCACACTCGCCACGCCAGCAGCCCCAGCGCAAGCGCTAGCAGCGCCGCCCGGGCGATGAGGCGGCGATGGGAACTGTTTGGCTGGCCGGATGGAGTCGACATAAGAAATAGGCGTCTTACTACTGCTCGTCGTTGCTATTATAGCGCGATGCTGTTACCGTTTCTGTACGACGATCAGCATCCGAAACAGCGGGCGCGTTTCTACGCTAGCGTTGGCGACTCCAGCCTGCTCGACCAGCGCGCGCGCTTCGTCAAGCGTGTAGGCGCGCAATACCGAGAGCGGGCCGTCGTGGCGAGCCATGGCGTGCCATGGGCCGAGCGCCAGCAGCTGCGCGCCCCAGTAGGCCAGCCGGTCGCGCCGCAGGTCGTTCACGATCAGGCCGCGCCGGGCTACGCGGCACAGCTCGCGCAGCAGCGCCACGGCGGCCGGCGGGTCGAAGTGGTGCAGGGCCAGTGAGCAGGTCACGAAGTCCACAGACGCATCGTGCAGCGGAACCGCCAGCGCGTCGTGCTGGATCAGCGGGAAGCCCGCGCCGGCGCGGCGGGCCAGCCGCAGCACATCCT
>DATFXE010000491.1:0-3573 GCA_035258585.1 Roseiflexaceae bacterium
TCGTCTCAGGCGCGCCGTCGTCCACCGAGACCAACCGCTCGGATATCGCGATCAGCGACATTACCTTCACCCGCCAGATGTTCGCCGACCCGCGCTTCCGCTCGAGCGTGGACGTGGTCGGCGTCCACCCCGGCGGCCAGAGCAACCCGCCCGATACGATGTGGCCCGATAACCCCGGCCCAGGCCCAGGCTGGACCACCAGCCGCGAGTTCTACTTCCGCCGCGTCGAGGACATCCGCGCCGGGATGGTCGACGCGGGGCTGGGCGATATGCAGATCTGGATCACCGAGTTCGGCTGGGCCACCCGCAACAACACGCCGGGCTACGGCTTCGGCAACAACATCTCATACGAGGAGCAGGCCGACTGGATCGTGCGCGCCTTCCAGATGGGCCGCCACGACTACTACCCATGGGTCGGCGCGATGTTCCTGTGGCAGCTGAACTTCGCGGTGCCCTGGAAGTATCAGGGTAACGAGCTGCACGAGCAGGCTTCGTTCGGTGTGCTGAACGGCGACTGGAGTCCGCGGCCGTCGTATTACGCTATCCAGGCGATGCCAAAGGACTAGCAGACCGAGAGACACGGGGCATGAGACGCGAGACACGAGTGCGGATCGCTACTCCTGTCTCGCGTCTCCTGTCTCGCGTCTTTCGTGTAACGCCACATCATCTCAAAACGTCATCACCACCGGGTAAGCTCGCGATCAGCTTTGCCTCAGCGTGGGCGCATTACAGCACACCCGCGATATCGTATACAATAACGCAATACTACAGACACTTATGTTGCGCTCGACAAGGAGACTCATTGTGAAGATACCTTTCGCACGATTGCGAATCAGCGCGGCGGCCATGCTGCTCGTGCTCGCGCTGCCGATCCTGGCCAGCTGTGGCGATAGCCCGCAGTCCACGGCGGCGCCGACCCCAGCGCTGCCCACAGCCGCCGTCGCCACCGGCGCACCCGAGCCAGCCACCAGCGCGCCCGCGCCGACGAGCGGAGCGGCCGAGCCGGCCACCAGCGCGCCCGCGCCAACCACAGCGGCGCCAGCTGGCTCCAGCTCGCCAAAGCAGAATCTCGAGTTCGGCATCGTCAACCACCTGTACTACACCGACCGCGAGCGTGTGCTGACGCTGGATGGCTTCGCCGGCTTCGACTGGGTGCGCCAGCAGGTGGTCTGGAAGGATGTCGAAGGGCCGCAGGGCAACTATGCATGGGGCGAGCTCGACAAGATCGTCGACGACGTGGCAGCGCACAAGTTCAAGCTGCTGGTCAATATCGTTCAGGCTCCCACCTTCTATACCCCCGACGGCCAGAATGGCCTGCCGCAGGACCCCAAGACGCTGGGCAATTTCGTCGAGGCCATGGCCAAGCACTACGGCACCAAGATCAACGCGTATGAGATCTGGAACGAGCAGAATTTGGCCCACGAGAACGGCGGCCGCGTGACAGTCGAGGATGCCGGCCACTACGTCGATATCCTGGTCGAGTGTTACAACCGCATCAAGGCGATCAACCCCGACGCGATGGTGCTGGCCGGCGCGCCCTCGTCCAGCGGCGTGAACGACCCCAGCCTGGCCGTTTCCGACGAGAACTACTACCGCGCGATGTACAAATATAAGGATGGCATTATCAAGAGCCACTTCGACGCGCAGGCTGTCCACCCCGGCGGCTCGGCCAACCCGCCGGATACTATGTGGCCCGACAACCCCAGCACCGCGCAGGGCTGGACCAATGACCGGACCTTCTACTTCCGGCACGTCGAGGATGTGCGCAAATTTATGGAGGAAGAGGGCGTCGGCGACCACCAGATCTGGATCACCGAATACGGCTGGGCGACGGCCAACAACACGCCCGGCTACGAGTTCGGCAACCAGGTGTCGTTCGAGCAGCAGAGCGAGTATATCACCGACGCGATCAAGCGGGTCTACAAGAAGTACCGCTACCCCGACGGCAGCCCGTGGGTCGGGGTGATGTTCCTATGGAATATGAACTTCGCGGTGCTGTGGGGGCAGCAGGGCAACCCTGAGCACGAGCAGGCATCGTTCGGCATCCTGAACCCGGATTATAGCCCGCGCCCGTCGTTCCTGGCGCTCCAAGGTTTGTTGCCGCAACTCAAGAAACAACAGGGTCGCTAGTGCGCCAGCGTTGGGCGCAGAATCGTTGAGCCACAGAGATCACAGCGAACACCGAGATTCGTTTCCTCCTCCGCGTTCTCTATGCCCTCTGCGGCTCAATCATAATGCCTACCACTACAGCTCGGGCGCACGCAGCGAGTTTGGCGCGTCGAGGTTGGCGCCGGGCGCCACCGACACACCCAAGCGCTGGACCAGCTCGCCGCCCAGCCAACCGACCAGCCCCAGCGCCGCGCCGCCGAGCGCCGAGAGCAGCAGCGCTTTGAGTGGCGGGTTCTCGAGGTCCTTGCGACGCATCAGCCAGCTGGCGAAAAACAGGTTGATACCTGTGTCGGCCACGATCGCGTGGATCGTGGCGACGCGCTTGGCGCGGGTGCGCCAGGGCAGGAACCACCAGTCGACCGCCGCGGGCAGCATCGAGATCCAGCCGCCCACACAGCCAGCGATGATGTTCCAGAAGGCGATCTGGCCCCAGATCTTCTTGCCGGTGGCCAGCCGCAGCAGATCGAAGCCGATCGAGCTGAGCAGTAGGCCGAGCGGGAAGGCGACCAGAATCGGGTGCACGCCATGGCCGAGGACTTTCGCCCGGCTTTCCATCTCGCTCCCCCACAGGTTGATCCGCGGATTACAAGGATAAGGCGGATAATACGTACATCTATCCGCGTCTATTCGCGTTATCCGCGGATCGTGATCATTCTCCGGAGGCGGTATCGGCAGTGAGCGCGGGCCGGCTAGTGTGCCAGTTGGTCACACGCTGGTAGGCATCGCCAGCGCGCAGCAGCGTGGCCTCGTCGAAGGGCCGGCCGATCAGCTGGAGACCCACCGGCAGCCCCTCGCTGAAGCCGCAGGGGATGGTCAGCCCTGGGGTGCCGGCCAGGCTCACCGGCAGGGTGAAGACGTCGGCCAGATACATCGCCAGCGGGTCGTCGGCCTTTTCGCCGATCGGGAAGGCCACTGTGGGCGAGGTCGGCCCGGCCAGGATGTCGACCTGCTCGAAGACCTGCTGGAAATCGCGGCGGATGAGCGTGCGCACCTGTTGGGCGCGCTTGTAGTAGGCATCGTAGTAGCCGGCCGAGAGCGCGTAGGTGCCGAGCATGATCCGCCGGCGCACCTCGGGGCCGAAGCCCTGGCCGCGGGTCTTTTCCAACGCGTCCCAGTAGGTTTCGTCGGGCACGTGCAGGCCGTAGCGCACGCCGTCGTAGCGCGCCAGGTTGGAGCTGGCTTCGGCCGGCGCGATGATGTAGTAGACCGGCAGCGCATACTTGGTGTGCGGCAGCGAGACCTCGACGACCGTGGCGCCGGCGTCGCGCAGCGCGTCGATCGCAGCGCGGATGGGCGCTTCGACCCCCGCATCGAGGCCCTCGATGAAGTACTCGCGTGGCACGCCGATCTTCAGCCCGCGCACATCGCCTGTGAGCGCGGCCTCGTAGTCCGGCACCGGATGTG
>DATFXE010000492.1:0-5198 GCA_035258585.1 Roseiflexaceae bacterium
GGGTGGGGGTTTGGGGCGGCGAATCCGCCCCAAACCCCCAGCATTGGGGAGGTGCGGAGGGGCCCGGGTACCCTCTGGGTGCCCCCTCCGCACCTCCCCAACTGTAAAGCTGATCGCTGCCAGGCGAAACCTTGTCTAAGATTACCGATGGTGGAATATACCCAAAGATACTCCAGCCTACGACAGCTCATGGTCGCCGCGCACTAATGCAAGAGCGGCACGGAGCGTGGGAAGATCCGTGCAGCTTGCTGTGTGCTTGCAGATTCGGAGGGGCTTTAGACGATCGGGATGGCCCGCTCGTCGAGGAACCGGTGCAGATCGGGGCTTTCGGTAATCACTATCAGGCTGCGTTGGGACGCGCGTGTGAGGATGACATGGTAGGCTAACTCGCCGGCGCGGCGCTGCGCCCACGATAGTCGGGCCAGCACCGGCGCCTCGATCCGCCAGCCCTCATCGAGCATCAGCGCGAGGGCGCCGAGGTCGTGCAGCGGCTTTGTCGGCGCGGCCGCTGGCGCCGTCAGGTCAGAGCCTATAATGTTCGACGTCACGGCTCACCACCTCGATCTGCCCGCGTTAGGCACTAGTGCTCCGGCCAGCGCGCGCCAACCCAATCACCAGCAGGGCCGATACGCCGCCAATCGCGTATCCAAGCGCGAAGATAATCACGAATGACATGCGGTGTTGCTCCTTATGCTGTTCCTATGGTCCGAATCTTATGCGGCACGCTTTATAGGAAGGTCAACTATTCTTTAAAAAAGTGTAAATCTTTTAGAACTTAGATAAGGATCTTGGCAACTTGGTAGTTGGTTGAGGTGGGGGCGGGGCTGCGCCCCGCCCCCACCTCAACTGTAAAGCAAGAAGTGCCTTTCTGAAACCTTGTCCTATCGGATCGCAAATCTCCAAATTTCATTCGAAAGATCTTCATTATTGGTTCACAGTGTTTCGCTATTTTCATTCGGGCGCACATACGCAAAGCAAGGAGGCTACTAGAGATGAGAACCGCAGTGACAGTCATCCAAATGCTGACCCGCCTGCTTGGGCTGGTCTTGATCGTTCTTGGCCTGCTTTTCTGGACCGGCAACGCTCTGGCCTTGATCCCTGTACACATGTTGGTGGGGCTCGTACTGGTGCTCCTGCTGTGGGCGCAGGCGGGGCTAGCTGCGCGCGCCGGCGTAGGCATCGGCTTGGTTGCGCTTGCGATCGTGTGGGGTCTGGTGGTCGTAGCGCTCGGGATGACCCAGACCCGGCTGCTGCCCGGTGACTTCCACTGGGTGATCAGGGTGCTGCATCTGCTGGTCGGCATAGCCGCGATTGGCCTGGCCGAGCGGCTCGCGGGCAGGATTAAGCGCGAACAGCTGCCAGCAGCGCCGGCGGCGACGTGACGCTCATAATCTATCAACGCAGGCTAAGCCAATGTTTTGAGCACTTTCTAATCTCCTCACCGCAGGTCATTGGTCACAAGCGTCTTCGTTTGCGACCTGTGACCTGCGATCATTTGTAAAGCCGGCCTGCACTGTACGTGGGGTTGCACCATGTGCTATACTACGAACAGGTGTTCCAACAGGGGACGCAGCGCTGTGACGATCATCCCGCAAACCAAGAGCTCGACCACGCTCGACCCAGCCGCGCTGCCGGCCGCCGTGCTGGCGGCGATCGGCGCCTGCGCCGATGCCTGCCGCGCCACTCTGACGCGCCTGGAGGGCGACCGCGAGCGTCTGCGCGACGAACTAGCCAAGCGCATCCGCCGCGCGCCGGATGGTCCGCAGCGGCGGCTGTGCGCGGTCGATGGCGCGCACGCTACTGTGCCGGCTGCCGGCGCGACCTTCGCGGCGATCGCGGCTGTGGCGGTCGAGGAGGCCACGCTGACCGACCAGGAGGTGCTGGTGCAGCTGCTGCCGCCGGTCGAGGAGCTGGAGACGATTCTCGGCGGCCTGCGCACCATGCTGGAGCTGCGGCTGCTGGCGCGGCGCATCCGCGCCACATCGAGCGGGCTGTTCGTGCTGGATGGCTCGTTCTACTCGGCGTTGCTGGAGATAAATAGGCTGCTGGTGCGCTTCGCCCAGGATGCGCGCGGCGGCAACCGACCGGAGTGGTGGGCGCCCTTTACCGCGCTGATCGAGTCATTCTTCGCCGAGCAGGATTGGCGGCTGGTGCTCTCTTGCCGGCGCGTGATCGCGCACCCCAAGCAGGCCACTGCCGCCGACGACGTGGCGCAGCTGGCGCCGCATCTCTCCGGCACGGTCACCGACCGCACGCTGTGGAGCACGGTGCTGGAGCCGGGTGAGCACTCGCTGCCGGTGCCGCTGATCAAGCAGGATCGCCCACACCTGCTGACCGGCTACCGCTCGCCCGGCCTCCCCGATTTCGCCGAGCGTCGGGCGGCGATCGAGCAGGGCTACGGGCAGCTGTATGTCACCTACTACCGCCCCGACGCGGGCGGGCCTGCCTATCGGCTGGAGCTGCCGGCCGCACTGATCGCGCGCGAGCCACTCGGCGCCGCACTAGCGACTTTTCGCGGCGCGCTGCGTGTTACCGCTGTCCAGGAGCCGCTGCCGCAGTTCCTCGCGGACGCGATCTGCCGCCAAATCGGCCGCGCGCTCGACGCGACCGCCGACGGCGCGCGCACGACGCTGCAAAACCAGTTCGGCCTGGCGCTGGTCCAGCGCTATCTCGGGCCGTATCGCACGCCGCGGCGGTAGGCTGGAATATTCCCCGACTGATGTGCGGTGGTATTTTGCAGTGACAAAGATCTCACCCTGCGCAGTTCGCTTGATGTCCTCTTGCTCTACGCTATGATGCGGAGTAGAATCTGTTAGGACTTACGCAGTTGGCGTTTTAGCGGGGGTGCGGGGGCATGCGGCCACCGAGAACCTTCTTTTCCACCCACCTGTGGCGGCTTTGCCGCCACAGGTGGGTGGAAAAAAGGGGGTTCTTTGGAGGGCTTTGCCCTCCAAACCCCCCAACCGCGTAACTCCTATCTGTATCATCGCTTGGCAGCAAGGAGCGGCGATGTACACCCGCCGGATACCTGTTAATCTCGATGACCTAGAAGCAGCGTTTGAGGATGCCTCAGGCACTGTACGCTATTACCTGGATCTGGAGATAGGCGCGGTCATTGCAATCACCGATGAGATCCGCGACGAACTCAAGGCGATCGACGAAGAGCTCGAGGATGCGCCTGGAGCGGAAGACGAAGCATTCGCCCGCGCGCTTCAGGAGCGCGATCTGCCGGAGTGGATGCGGGCGATGGTGTGCAAGGCGCACGCGGTCGAGCAGGGCTATGGCACGCGCTACATCGCCATCCCCAACGCGGATTCCCGCGAGGGCTACACCACGATGGAGGACTTTATCGAGACCGTGGCCGACCAGCGGCTGCAGGCACAGTTGGCGCAGGCGATCCAGGGCCGCGGCGCCTTCCGTCGCTTCAAGGATGTGCTCGTCACATACCCCGACGAGCGCGAGCGCTGGTTCGCGTTCAACACAGCACGAGTGCGCGAGCGAGTGCTGGCATGGCTGCAGGACGCGGGTATCACGCCGATCCTCGAGTAAGGAGGAGGGATGAACATCGAGGACATCCCAAGCATCCCTGACCGCGAGAAGCGCTTCGAGGAGATCACCGTCGACTGCTACGACGAGTACGAGGTGCTGAGCGCCTTCGAGGTCTACCTGACCGACGCGCTGCGCACGCCGTTCGCAGCAATATGGGGCGCGCCAGGCACGGCGCAAGCGGATCAGGTTACCGTGCTCGGCGTGGCCAACACCGACGACCGCGAGGGCGTGCGGCTGCGCGTGCGCCACGGCGACGGCGACGAGTACGAGGTGCTCGCCGACCAGCTCTGGGCCGGGGATGCCAGCAGCGCGAACGCAATCGTGCTGGACGACTACCGCGCCTACGTGGCAAGCGGCGGCCTGCCGAGCGACGAGTATGAACAGGAGGATGAAGAGTAGGCCCGGCATTGCTATGCACACCACGATAGCGTATACTGTTCGCTGAACCGGTGTGCATCACAAAGGGGACGCCCGATGGCAGTCGAGACAAGCGCTCCGCTTCTGAGAATGATCTGGCCCGACGATATGGCTGAGCTCGACCTTGCGCCCCTCCAGGGGCTCTGGACGGTCGAGCAGTACCTTAAGCTGACGAACCAGACGAACCAGCTGATTGAATTCACCGATGGGGTCATCGAGGTGCTGCCGATGCCGACCAAGTATCACCAGGCGATCTCGAAGATCCTCTTCCTCGCGCTGTTGGCCGTTGTCCAGTCTATCGACGGCGACGTGTTCTATGCGCCGCTGCGCGTCCAGGTCCGCTCGCGCAAGTTCCGGGAGCCGGATCTACTGCTGGTCCTTGATAAGAATGATCCGCGCGCCCAGGACGAATACTGGCTTGGCGCCGACCTGGTGATGGAGATTGTTAGCCCCGATCGGCCACAGCGCGATACCGAGGAGAAGCCTCGCGACTACGCCGAGGCCGGTATCCCCGAGTACTGGATCGTCAATCCACTCGACGAGACGATTACGCTGCTGATCCTGCGTGGCGATGCCTATACCGTACATGGTGTCTATCGCCGTGGTGAGCGGGTTGCCTCGCTGATCCTCGATGGCTTCAGTGTCAACGTCGGCCAGGTTTTCGACGCCAGATAGTTTTCGAGACGCTCCAGCCGCGGCACTGGCTACTCCACCAGCTTCTTCTGGTGCAGCCGCCGCTGGAGCGCCGCCGAGGACGCGTAGGGCGCCAGCACATCCCTCAGCCGGGCGTCGAACGCCGCGCGCTGCTTGCGGTGGACGGCCAGGTCGCGCAGCTCGGCCAGGTGTGCCACGGCCTCGTCGTAGCCGCTGGCGGTGCGCCGGGCCAGCAACTCCGGCAGCTGCGCCCACACCTGTTCCTCGCGTTTCGCCAGCGCCTCCAGCCTCGCCAGCCGCTCCCGCTCGGCCTCCTGCCGCTCGCGCTCCTCGCGCTTGCGCCGCACCTCCTCGGCCCCCGCCACGATCGCGCTGAACGTGCGCCGCGGCGCCGTCGAGGCGGCTGGGCCCCTGTCCCCGCCGGCCTCGCGCAGCCGCCGCAGCAGCTCGGCGCCGATCGGCTCGCCCCGCGCAGCGCGCACCAGAAAGCTATTGCGCTCGACCTCGGGCAGCAGCGGCACCCAGCGCTCGATCGGCTCCGTGGTCGCCTTCAACGCCGGGCTGGCGGCCGCGGCCGC
>DATFXE010000493.1:0-5880 GCA_035258585.1 Roseiflexaceae bacterium
GGGTGGGGGTTTGGGGCGGCGAATCCGCCCCAAACCCCCAGCATTGGGGAGGTGCGGAGGGGCCCGGGTACCCTCTGGGTGCCCCCTCCGCACCTCCCCAACTGTAAAGCTGATCGCTGCCAGGCGAAACCTTGTCTAAGACGATAGAGGCTAGAGGCTGGAGGCTTGTAAGAATCCACTAGTCTCAAGTCTCTAGCCTCTAGCCCCTAGCCTCTCGCAAACGCCTCGCCAAAGAAATCCGCCAGCCGCTCGTACAGAACCTTCTGGTTCTTCGGGCGGTGGATCCCGTGGCCCTCGTCCTCGAACACCAGCGTCTGATACTCGACGCCGCTCTGTTCCAAGGCGGCGCGCACAGCGCGCAGGTTCTCGGGCGTGACATTGGGGTCGCGCAGGCCCTGGACGATCAGCAGCTGGCCGCGGATATTCCCTACAAAATGGATCGGCGAGCGCTCGCGGTAGCGCTCGGGCACCTGATCTGGCCGGCCGCCCATCATCTCGGCGCTGTAGGGGCGCAGATCCGGGCGGGTGGTCTCGTAGTCGATCACCAGATCGGTCATGCCGCAGATCGGCCCAGCGGCGGCCACCAGCTCCGGCGGGCAGCGCGTGATCGCGCACCAGGAGGAGTAGCCGCCGTAGGAGGTGCCGGTCACGCCCACACGGCCGGGCCTGGCGATCCCCGCGGCGATCAGCGCCTCTATCCCGGTACGGATGTCGTCCTGCTCGCGCCCGCCCCAGCCATCCTGCTTGATCGCCTCTTGAAATGCCAGCCCAAAGCCCGTGCTGCCGCGGTAGTTTGGCGCCAGCACGTCGAAGCCTTGATTGACATAATACTGTATCTCAGCGTCGAGGCGATCCTCGGCCAGCCAGGTCGGGCCGCCGTGGACATGCACGATCGCTCCTTTGGACTGGCGCGCCCGATACAGCCAGCCCTGGATCTCCAGCCCATCCACCGATCGCCAGCGGAAGTCCTTGGCCGGCGCAAGGTCGCTGCTGGTGATGCTGGTGCGCTCCCAGACGCGCGTCAGGCTCGTGAACGCCTCTGGCCGCAGGTCGGCAAGCGAGAAACGCACGATGTCGGTCGGGTTGGTCGAGCTGAAATAGTGCCCGACCCAGGCAGCGCCATCCAGCTGCCGCAACGGCGTCAGGTTGCCGCCAGGCCTGGGCAGCCGTAGCTCTTCACCTGTATCCACGTTCAGCAGCGAGGCCTGAGTGCGCGCGCCCTGGAGCTCAATGATCGTGGCGATCGGCGCGCGGCTGCCGGGCGCGACGAAAGCTTGCTCGATGTTGCGCTGTGGCTCGTCGATCAGCCAGCGGAGATCGCCAGTTTCGCGATCCCACACCCCCACACGGCGGTAGTAGCCGGCATCGGCCAGAACGAGCGCCCTCCGGCCATCCGGTAGCCAGGAGGCCAGTACCTTCGCCGTGGCTCCGGCGTTGAGCACCTCACGGTCCTCGCGCCCCTCGACGTCGACCATCCAGATCTGGATGCCGCCGGGTTGCAGATCCTGGCGCTGGTACAGGATGTGTGTGCCCTGCTCGTTCAGCAGTGGCGCGCCCCAGCTGGCCTGTTCCGGCCGAGCCAGCGGGCGGCGCTCGCCGGTCTCGAGATCGTGCCGGTAGACCCAGCTGGCCTCGATTCCCTCGCCGCGCTCATTCACATTCGCGCTGTAGAATAACCAGCGGCCGTTCGGGTGTAGTGCGCCGCCGTGGATGTAATAGTTCGGCGCTGGCTCGGTCAGCGCGATCAGTACGACGGGTCGCTCCAGGTCGACCCGAAACAGCTGCACGCGCTCGTCGCCGTCGTGGTCGTGCTGCACGATCACCGCGCGGCCGTCGGGCGCCCAGGATACGAACTGCGTATCCTCGGGTGTATCGGTCAGCCGCGTTGGCGAGGCCGAACCGTCCGTCGGCGTGACATAGACATCGGCGGTCGGGCCGGCCTGATACCATGTCCAGGCAGCCCACTTGCCGTCAGGCGAGATAGCGACGTCGTAGAAGAACGGAAGCGATAGCAGTGCGTCGAGGTAGCTGTTGGGAGGCATCGTGGACTCCTTACATCGACTATGGTTGCTGCCGAAAGTGAACTTCCGCGGCGGATAATTGCCCGCCATTGAGCCCTTTGACGACGATTTGATTCGCTTTTTGGCCGTTCGGAGAGCCGGGCGGGCCAACCAGCTCGACCATCCAGGTCGTACAACCCAGTGTCGTCACCAAAAACGTGCCACTTGGGTTGGTAAGAATATCAAAGCTATTTTTTCTGTTCTGATCGCTCACGCGCACCATTATGCCGCCGATCCCCTTGCCGTTGTTATCCTCAACGCTGCCGTAGATCGACGAAGCATGGGCGGCGCCGCACTGAACTGAATTATCGATCGCGAGCCTGCCCATCGTCCCGACAAAGACCGGCGCCGTCGGTGTGCCTGTGTTGTGGTTCGGGATTGAGGTTGGGGCTGGGGCAGTCGCAATCGCTCCCGTGGTGGGCGCAAGGGGAACGTCAATCGGCGCTGTGGCTGTGGGACGCGCCAATAAAAGGTCCAGAGCGGCCTGAGCAGCTTTTCGTTCGGCCACAGCCGTCGCGGCCTGATTTTTCGCCTCCGCCTCCGCCGTCGTACGGGCGAGGGCTTCCTCGTGGGCGCCGTTTCGCTGTCCGATTGCCACGGCAATCGCGACCAGCGCGGCTATCAATGCGACGATCAGCGCAAACGTGAGCAGACGCAGGCGCTGGTAGGCCGATTTTTGCTTCTGAGTCACAGCTTCGATTGCTTTCCGACTCGCCGCTACCAGCTCCGGCAGGGCTGGTTCGTACCCTAGATAGGCCGCCTCCGGCCCCGCCAGCCAGCGCTCGGCCTCGCGCAGCTCGACTTCGTCGAGCAGGCCGCCGCTGCTCTGTCCCAGCCGCACCCACTCGGCGGCGCGCCCTTCCAGCCGCCGTCGCGCTGCCAGGGCGACTTTCTCTTCCTCCAGCCAGCCCACCAGCGTCGGCCAGTTGCGCACCAGCGCCTCGTGAGCCAGCTCAATCTGCGCATCGTCGGCCATCTCGCCCGTGACCAGGCGTACCAGTCGCGTCGCGAGCAGTTTCGCCAGCACGCGGTCGACACGCCCAGGATCTTCGCCGCTGCGGTATAGGTCGGCGCGCCGGATGCGGCTGCTAGTGATCTCGAGTCCTTCGCCGGGCCGAACCATGCGCAGCAGGATGCGACGCGCCGTCACCTGTTCTTCGGGGATCAGCCCAGCGTAGAACTCGTCCGCGCAGCGCGCCAGTGCCAGACGGCCGCCGCCGACACGCTCGTATGTCTCGCCGGTCACACGATTACGGTCGCGTTGCTCCCACAGCTTCAGCAGCGTAAACTGGAGCAGCGGCAATCCGGCTGGCTCGCCCAGGATATCCTGAAGCAACGCGTCGACGATGCCGGCCTGGAACTTCAGCCCCACCGCCTGCGCCGGCAGCTCGATCGCCTCGCGCAGCTCGGCCGCGCTCAGCGGCGTCACCTGGATACGGCCGGCGTCGAAATACCCCTGAAGCCGCGGTGCCCGCGCCACAAAGGTCTCGAAGTCGCTGCGCATGGTCAGGATGACGCGGTCCTGCGCGCCCGGCGCTTCGATCAGGTCGAGCAGCATTGCGATGAACTGCTGGCGCGCCTGTTCGTCGTCACACAGTGTGAATAACTCCTCGAACTGATCCACGACGAGGAGACAAGGAGAGGAGGAGACGGGGAGACCAGGATGATCTGGCTCTTCGTCTGCCTGTCTCCCGTTGTCCTTGTCTGGCAGGATACGTCGCAGCGCCGCTATGGGATCAGATCCCGGCACGATCGGCGGCAGGTAGCGCCAGTGCTCGCTGCCGGGCAGCGCGCCGCGCTTCAACGCCGAGATCAGCCCCGCCCGCACCAGCGATGATTTGCCGCCGCCGGATGGCCCGACGATCGCCAGCAGCCGGTGGTCGGCCAACCGCTCGATCAGCCTGGCGACCAGGTCGGCCCGTCCGAAGAACTTCTCGGCATCGCGCTCGTTGAAGGCATCCAGCCCAAGGTAGGGGCACGCCTCGTCGGGCAGCTCGGGGGCCAGCTTTGGGTCGAACTCGGCCAGGGTCGAATCGGGTGGGATACGCCTTGCCCGGTAGAGCAAATTGTCCCAGTATGTGAGCAGGCTTTGGGCTGTGTCGCGGTCGTCGTCATGATCGAGCAGCACGCCGGTGGCCTGGGCGCGGCCGATGAAAGCCTCGATCGCGTCGAGCAGCTCGGGGCTTTCATCCTCAGAGCGTCGCCGCTGCAGGAGATCGTTGTGGGATTCCTTGAGCGCGGCGAGCGAAAGGAAGTGTGTTGTTTCGCCGATGTTGGTCATGCGAGCACTTTCAGCACACGATCGAGCGGTGCGCCGATGTGCTGTAACTCGGCGCAGAGATCGCGCAGGTTGTAATCCACCCGGTTGAAGCAGACGGTTGTGTTGCTCCGGTAGCGCCCGAAGGCGCGGCGCAGCCGCATCGAGTCGCCGGCCAGGGCCTGCTCGACATCCGCGCACAACGCGCTCATCTGGGCCGCCCACTCGGCACTGCCACCGGTGCAGATCGCCCGCGACATCGGCGCCAGATCAGGCCAGGCAGCGATTAATTCGTCCAGACTGCTCTCCAGCGCGCCCTCGACCCGCCGCAGCTCGTCGTCGAGCTCCTGAAAAGCGCTGTGCAGGCGCACTGCCTCCGTGAGCCGCTCGTCGAGGTCGTGCAGCGCCGTGACGCTGTGGCGGAAGTCGTCCAGCTGGCCGTGGTCGGCGGCTGCGGCGTGCGCGCTGATCTGCTGAAGCGCATCGGCCAGCCTGACCAGGCGCAGCATTCCCGCAATACTGGCCATACGCGTATTGGTGCGCGAGAGCTGGCGGGCAATGATCTCTTTCAATCGACGCAGCGTATCCCGCAGCGACTGGTCGGCACGCGTCTCGAGCGCCGCGCGCAGGTCCTGGCGAGCGCGGGCCAGGCGCGGCGTCCAGGCAGAGGTCTCCTCGGCCAACAGCGGCCCCGCGGTGTGCGCTAGCAGCTCGCCGGCCTTATCGTAGAGTTCGGGCTCGTTCTCCTCCAGATCGTACCAGGCATCGTCGGCGTGCAGCGACTTGCTGCAGCGTACCAGGATTCTGTGCCGATCTTCGATCTGCTGCAGCAGATCGTGCAGTTCCTTGTAGGCGCGTACAAGCGCAATCTGCCGGGCGGTATCCTCGAAGCTAGCACGGTACACCGCGGTTGCGGCCTGCGCCTCCTGCGATCGCATCAGCTCGATCAGGGCGTCGAGGCCGGCGCCGGCTTGTTTGGAGAGCGATGCCGTCTCAGGCGGCGCCTCGTCGTCGGGCAGGTTCTCGACCTCCACCGACCACGCACGCAGGATAGCCTTGACTCGTCCGATCTCGGCACGCGTCTCCTCGATGCTAAGAACCACGTATGGTGGTACGTAGGCGCCAAATTTGCCCTGCTGTTGAATCAGCACAGCAAGCTGCCGACGGTGGGTCGTGAGGAGTTGTAATTGTCGGGCTATCTCGTCGGGGTCTGTCAAGGCGCTACTCGTTAACTGCTGGCGATATATTAGCTATTCTAGCGCAAGCGGCGCAAACTTGCAGAAACATTTGTGTAAAGGAAGGCGATCAGTTTGCATGCACCGTCCAGGCGGCCCACTTGCCGTCGCGCGAGATCGCGACATCGTAGAAGCTCGGAAGCAATAGCAGTACGTCGAGGTTAGGTGTTGGGAGGCATCGTGGACTCCTATGGGTATGCTGGTAATGTTGGCTTTGGAGAGGCGGGCGGTGGGTACGCTGGCGGTGCAATTGGGCGCGGATGCCGTTTTCGTGTGGGCTCAGGAGTTTGTGTGGGTGTTGATGTCGGCAGTGGCGTAGGTGTAGGTG
>DATFXE010000494.1:0-4958 GCA_035258585.1 Roseiflexaceae bacterium
GCCGACTCCCGACTTTCTCAGCAATCTCCGCGATGAAGTTCCGTGGCTCGCTGGTTTGATCGGATCGAATCCGCGCAGCCAAAGGCGGCCCGGTGACGGCGAGTGAGCTGCTGGTGATGCTCGGCCGCGCCTGGTCGAGGCTGATACTCTACCCCGGGGGTCTGGCGGCATTCGCGTCGGCCTGGCTGGCTCTCGGCCTCTTTCCACGCTCGCTCTCCAACGAACGCTCGCCACATCACCTCGTCACCCCGTCATCCCGTCACCCCGTCACTCTCGCGAGAAGCGCTATCGTCCTGCCCTGGCTGGCCCTGGCGCTGCTACCACTGCCGGTAGCGGTAACACTGCCGCGCCAGATCGACATCGTCGTCATCCTTACGCTGTTGGAATGGCCGCAGATTCTGGCGATCGGGCGGGGGCTGCGGGTAGGCGAGATACGACGCCTGGCCGCCGCTCTAAACGGCTACCCGCTGCTCATTCTGGCAACCCTCGCGCTCGCGCAGTCCGCCGGTTCACTCGAGGTCGCGGCGCTGATGCGCGTGCCCGGCGATCTGGTCTCAGCGAGCGCGAGCACGCTGCACTGGCTCGGCGCTGTCGCGCTGGCGCTGGCGCTGCCGCCGGCGCTGGGACTTGGGCCATTCGCCCACGGCGGACGATGGACGACCGACGATGGACCCTTCGACGCGGCTCAGGGCAGGCGATCGACGACCGACGATGGACGATCGACGATCGACAAGCGGCGAGTAGCAACGGAGGACCCGCAACTGACAACCGCAGGCTGGCGAGCAGCAACCGAAGACCCGCGACCGACGACCGAAGCCCGGCGAGCAGCAACCGAAGCTCAGAAAGCGATGACCGAAGACCCGCGACTGAGGACCGAAGCTCCGCAATCGGCGACCGCAGAGCCGCGAGCAGCAACCGAAGCTCAGCCACCGACGACCGAAGCCCGGCGAGCAGCAACCGAAGCTCAGCCACCGACGACCGAAGCCCGGCGAGCAGCAACCGGCGCGTGGCGACGCAATGTGGGGGCGCGCATTGCTTTCCTGGGAAGCTTACGATCCTCGATCGCTCATTTTTTTGGAGATGGGGCCCTCCGGATGGGGCTGCGGCTGCGCGCGCTAGGGCTGATCGCGCTGGCCGCGCTGCCGTGGTCGGGCAGCCAGGACGACGGCGCTTGGGCGCTGCTCCGAATGTTGGCGGCGGCGAGCCTGATCGCAGCCCTGCTATGGGGCTACGACTGGCTGACGCGCGGCCAGCTGGCGCGGCGCTGGGCGCGAGTGTATCTGGCGCTTGACGGCGCGCTGCTGCTGGCGCTGCTGTCGGCCGCGTACCAGGCGCTACAGAGCCGGCTTGCCTAACGGCTTCAGCGCCGCATGGCCGGCAGCAATGCCCGCTTGGCCTCGCCCATGAGCGCCCAGATGCCGAGGCGCGGCGACGTGGCAGTGACAGTCCGCCCGGTCTGGTCGAGCGTACTGGTGGTCTGCTTCGCCCACACGCCGCTATCCAGGTAGTACAGCGCGGGCGAACCGGCGGTCGCCGGTACGCGCTCAGAATCCGTATAGCGGACGGCGATCGTGATCGGCAAGGTTGGCTGCGCGAGCTGGCCAGTGGCGCTGTAGCTGGCGGTGATCTCGAAGGCCAGGCCGATGCGCGTCAGCATGGGGGCGGGCGGGAGATCATTCGCGATCCGCAACGTGTGGGTCATCGCTACTGTGTCCGCGAAGGCGCCAGGAGGAATATGATACGCAACCCGGCCGACCGTCGCCTCGAGTGTCCCGCCGCCAGTCGGGATGGCCGCCGCCGTGCGAGGAATGAAGCGGGCCAGGCGTAGCCCAGCATCGCCAGCCGCCACGTACATAATATCACCGGCGACGTCCACAGCGTACGAGGTCCCAGGCAGATTGGTTGAAGTGCGCAGCGCCGGAGCGGCAGGGTTGCGAATATCGAGGATCGCCAGGCCGACCGGTGACCCGGCGACATAGGCAAACTGATCTGCCACGCGCAGATCTTTAGCAGTGAACGCCGGGCCAGCGCTAGGTGGCAGACTACCAAGCAGGGTCGGATTATTCCGATTGCGAACATCCAATGTGTAGAGCGCCGGCCCGTTCGTCAGCCCAAGATACGCGACATCATCCGCCACCGCGAGCGCGCCGGTGCTGTTCTGCGCTAGCACCTCAGCGCTCTGATACCTGCCGACCGGCGTCGGGTGCGCCGGGTCGCGCACATCGAGAACCGAGAGATACGCGCTGAAGAAGCGCCCGGTCGCGCCACCGACATCGGTCGTGCCGCCGATATAGGCATAGCCATCCACAAGCGCCAGATCGTTGAACGACGGCCCAAGATCGACGCGTTCGCGCAGCGCCGGATTGCTTTGGTCGCGCACGTCGACGATCGCCAGCTCGCTGCGATATGGTGGAATACCGGCGACGGTTTGCTGAAAGATCACGAAGGCATCATTTCCAACAACCTGAACTCGGCTGGCGCTTTGAGAAAAGGTCTCGCCGCGCAACGGCAGGTAGTAGCTGCTGCGCAGTACTGGATGCGCGGCATCCGTAACATCGACAATCCGCAGCCCA
Organism: Roseiflexaceae bacterium; assembly: GCA_035258585.1. Classification (GTDB taxonomy): domain Bacteria; phylum Chloroflexota; class Chloroflexia; order Chloroflexales; family Roseiflexaceae; genus DATFXE01. Next base: position 2,574 of record DATFXE010000494.1, read on the forward strand.
TCGGGACCGGCCAGATGTGCGATCGAGCCGACCACATGCAGAGCTATCACTGCCCCTGGGTAACTGCCAAGCTGGCTCGGCGCGGCCAGATTGCTCACGTCGGCAATCAGCAGACCATCCGGGCCGCCGGCATACACGCGCGCGCCCACAACCTGCACACATGTGACATTGCCGGCCAGGCTACTCAGCTCCTGAATAACCGATCGATCGTCTCCAAGCGACGCAGGGCGCGTGAAGATGCCACTCGTCGCATGGCTCGCGCGCGCCGGACAGCATAAAGCGACCAGAAGCAACGCCAGCACGATCGAGCGGCGCCATAACTGCTTGAGCATCTGCGGCCTCCAACATCAGCCAGGACTGAGCGGGATCACATCCAGGGGAGCCTCGCCGTCGCCAAGGTAGCGGGCGATCATCTCGGGCCGATAGATGCCGCGGCTGGTGATGATCGCGCTGATCAGCTCAGGCGGCGTGATATCGCTCCCGGCCAAAAATTCGGCCACAGCCGGGTCGGGCCCATCATAGCCGAGCACGTAGCGCGGCAGGCCCAACTGGCGTGCCAGCTCGGCATACCCGGCCGCGCCAGGCGCACCGGCCACCCCGCCATCCAGCGCGATCCGCTCGGCGCCAGCCACGAAGATGGTTGGCGCGGCTTGCTTGAAAGCATGCTCGGGCGTCGAGTGCTCCAGCAGCGTGACGGGCAGCCCGATCTCACGCGCCAGGTCGGCGGTCAGGCGCACATCGTCGTCGGGCTGGCGCGGCGCGAGCACGGCCAACGCAATCGGCTTAGACTGTTCGGCCAGCGCGACATGCAACATCCACAGCAACGCGGGGCCGGCGAAGCCGTGCGTCAGCACATGATCGCCCTCTTCCAGCAAGCCGGCCGCGATCCGCCCGCAGCGCTCGGATACGCGCTCGGCGCGGTTGATCTCGTTCTGCACCAGGCTGAGCACGACCTGCTCGGCGCCCTCGCCGGCAAGCGTCGCGGCGTCGGCGCGCGCCAGCGCCTGGTCGATCAGCGCACTCAAGCGCGTGTCACCCGGCCCGGCCTGGCGCAGCCACTCGCCGGCCTGAATCAGCGCCCCGCGCCGCGCGTCCGATGGCCGCGCCGCCCACTCACGCGCCGCCAACACCAGTCCATAGCCTGCCAGATACGCAGCCGCCGCATGCCGAACGACACCGTCCTCGATCGCGCGGGCGATCGATTCGGCGTCATCGTACGCGGTCAACTCCGCGCTCGTGGGGTATGCGCGCCAGTCAAGCGCCAGCACGCGCCCGCTCTCGCGGTCGTAGCGGAGGCTATCGGCATAGCGGGCCAGCAATGGAAGCGCCATGGTCAGGTTCCTTCAGGTTTTGTGGAGTATGTAGTCGGCAGTCGGCAGTTATTGCTCATAACCCGTCACTCGGCACTCGTCACTCGGCACTCAGCATCTCGAAGACCACCCGGTGTACCACCGCGCGGAAGCGCCCCCAATCGCGCCAGGAGCCGCGGATTTTACGATGGAACGTATCCGGCAGGTTCGCCAGCAGCTCGGCCTGGGCCGGCAGCTCGGCAACCTCCAGCTCGCGAAACGCCCCGATCTGCTCGCTCTCGTCCCGTGCATGCAACGTGCCGCCGATCTCGTCCAGCAGAAAGGCGAACGTCGCGAATGACGGAGAGCGCGAGGGGGCGAGGGGGCGAGGGGGCGAGGGAGTGAAGCTGTTCAGCCTTCGCCCCTTCTCCCGCTCTCCTTGTCTGTTGGTCTCCTTGTCCGCTTGTCCGAGAGTGAGAGAATATTCAACAACAGCGAGGAAGCGTCGCACGACGACATCGAGTCCGGTCTCCTCGGCCACCTCGCGCAGCAGCGCCACGCCGATCGACTCGCCATGGCCGACGCCACCGGTCAGCAGGCGGAACGCGCCATCCGGATAGTACGTCTTGACAGCGGTGATCAGCTTGCCGTTCGGCCGGCGCAGGACCATACAGACCTCGGCGAAGCGATCATCCATATTCAGCGGGCTGAAGGGCGCGCCCTCAAGCTCGACCGCCAGCCGGCGCGGCTGGCCATAGCGGGCGGCCAAGGCTGCGATCTCGGCTTCGACGGCTGGTGCTAACATTGGGCCTCACCGGTTACTTTTCAGGCTATCCAACAGAGTACACTCTGCTTCTCTGCGATTATAAACCATTCCAGCGAGATCTGGTGGCTAGCAATGGTGAAATATATGAGATCGCAAAATCCATCCGTTACTTTTTCACCCGAGGCGCGACTAGTGGTCAACCACACTGATTTTGCTGGGGAGGTTCGGAGGGGGCACCCAGAGGGTACCCGGGCCCCTCCGAACCTCCCCAGGTGGGGGTGCAGGGGGCGACGCCCAGAGGGCACCCGGCCGCCCCCTGCACCCCCACCC
>DATFXE010000495.1:0-8663 GCA_035258585.1 Roseiflexaceae bacterium
CCCGAGGAGATCCGCCGCTCGATCGCCGGCGCGTTCTTCGTCGAAGATAAGTACGACGGCATCCGCGCACACGTTCACAAATCCGGCGACCGGCTGGCGATCTACTCGCGCACGCTCGACCAGATCACACACCGGTTCCCCGAGCTGCACGCGCCGCTGCTGGCGCTGCCGGGCGAGTTCATCCTCGACGGCGAGCTGCTGGCGGCTCAGAATGGCCGCATTCTGCCGTTCAAGGATCTCCAGCCGCGTCTCGGCCGCAAGACGGTCGGTGATGAGCTGCTAGCCCAGGCGCCAGTGATCTATATCGCCTATGATCTGCTTTACCAGGATGGTGAGGTGCTGCTCGAGCATCCGTTTGAAGAACGTCGGGCTCGGCTTGAACGCTTGCTTGATCAACAATCGGACAAGGAGACAAGGAGACAAGGAGACAAGGAGATAGCATCGACGCTAATCTCCTTGTCTCCCCTTCGCCCTGTCTCCGTGTCTCAGATAAAGCGATGCGACGACATAATCGACATCGACCCGCTGTTCGAGGCGGCACGCGCGCGCGGCAACGAGGGCCTGATGATCAAGGACCCGGCATCAGCCTACAAGCCCGGCCGCCGTGGCCGCGAGTGGCTGAAGGTTAAGAAGGCGCTGGCGACGCTCGACGTGGTCGTCACCGCTGTCGAGGTCGGCTACGGCAAGCGCCGGCATGTGCTGAGCGACTACACCTTCGCCGTGCGCGCCGGCCCCGACGACCCGACACTGCTGAATGTCGGCAAGGCCTACAGCGGGCTAACCGACGCCGAGATCGCCGAGCTGACCGAGTGGTTCAAGGCTCACACGATCAAGGACTTCGGCCGCGTGCGGCTGGTCGAGCCAAAGATCGTGCTGGAGGTGGCCTTCGACATTGTGCAGCCGAGCGCCCGCCACAAGAGCGGCTACGCGCTGCGCTTCCCGCGCATTGTGCGCATTCGCGACGACAAGCCGGTCGAGGAGATCGATACATTGGAAAATGTGAGGCGGCTGGCTTCACCAGGTGAGACGCCCGATCTGTAGGCTTTGATAGAGGATGTTTGCGATTCTTCCACGATTCGGGCACGCTTTTGATATCCTTTCTCCACAATCGCTTCGCTACAATGACGGTAGTGGGTCAGCTGTTTTGCCTATCGCCATTTACGAACCGCGGAACCGCAGAACCGCTGCTCACTGGTTCCGCGGTTCTGCGGTTCAACCGAATGGCGATGTTGAAACCAAACGACCCAGTAGTTGTCCGACGGTGGGCTTGAGCGTTGTGGTGCAAGCGGATATACCGCCCAGATGAAGAGGAATGACCAATGATCGTGGAAAGCGACACCTACGAAACATTGCAGTCGGAAGTCGTAGCCTTGCGACAACGGGTTGTAGAGCTGGAGCAGGCGCTCGACCAATCGCAGAGCGCGCTGACGCTTGCCCAGCTACAGACCGCGATCGAAGCCTCGATCGATGGAATCGCGATTCTCGACCAGCACGGTGTGTATCGCTTTATGAACATGGCCCATGCCACTATTCATGGCTACGAGCGCCCGGAGGAGCTGATCGGCCAGAGCTGGACGGCGGTGGTTCCCGAAAACCTCCTGCCGTGGTATCAGCAAGAGTGCATGCCGCAGTTGTATCGCGATGGGAGTTGGCGAAACGTGGTGGTGAGCAAACGCCGCGACGGTAGCCTGCACCCGACCGACACCGCGCTGACAGTGCTAGAGGACGGCGGGTTAGTATGCGTCGTGCGCGACGTCACGGAGCAGAAGCAGATCGAGGAAGATCGGGTCCGGCTGCAGAATGAGATCATTCAAACACAGGCCGCTATGCTGGTGGAGCTGTCTACGCCGCTCATCCCGATCGACAACAACGTGATGGTCATGCCGCTGATCGGCACACTCGACTCTCGGCGGGCCCAACAAGTAATCGACGCATTGCTCGCCGGCGTCGCCGAGAGCCGCACCCAGGTGGCGATCGTCGACATTACCGGCGTGTCGGTCGTCGACACGCAGGTCGCGAACGCACTCATTCGCGCAGCTCAGTCCGTCAAACTGCTCGGGGCACAGGTGGTCCTCACCGGCATCCGCCCGGAGGTCGCGCAGACGCTGGTGGGCCTGGGGGCCGATCTGACCGGGCTGATCACGCGCAGCTCGCTTCAAAGCGGTATCGCTTACGCAATGTCCCTGCGCTAGCGTTGAGCAGTGCGTATTGACGCCAGAACGCATTTGCACTATCGTTATGTCCGCGTTTCGAATACCGAGAAGGATGGTGTATGCACATCCTGATCGTCGGCGCAGGATTGGCTGGCCTGACCTGCGCGCGCATGCTCGATCGCTGGAAAATACCGGTTAGCATCGTCGAGGCCTCCGACGGTGTCGGCGGGCGTGTGCGATCCGACCGCCAGGATGGCTACATCTTCGATCGCGGCTTCCAGGTATTGTTCGACGCCTACCCGGCCGTCCAACGCCAGCTCGACCTCCAGGCGCTCGACCTGCGCGCTTTCGACCCCGGCGCGATCATTTGCCTGCGTGGCCGCCAAGAGGTGCTGGCCGACCCACTGCGCGATTCCGATCTGAGCGCGCGGATCGAGGCCGCGCTCTCGCCGGTGATCGGGCCGCGCGACAAGCTGCGCGCGGTGCAGCTGGCTCTCGAGCTGCGCGGCCAGACGATCGACGAGATGCTCCAGGGTGAAGACGAGAGTAGCTACGACTTTCTGCGCCGCCGTGGCTTCAGCGATCGAGCGATCGATCTGTTCTTCCGCCCGTTCTATGGCGGTGTGTTCTTCGACCGGGCGCTGACGACCAGCGCCAAGTGCCTGAAGTTCGATTTCAAGATGCTGGCCGACGGCCGGGCCTGCCTGCCAAGCGGCGGCATGGGCGCGATCGCCGATCAGCTCGCGGCGCCGCTACTGGCGCGAGGGCTCGTTCGGACCAACGCCGCGGTTTCGACTCTGCTCACCGATGGCGCCCAGGTCGTGGGGGCGCGATTGGCGGATGACCAGGAGATCCGCGCCGACGCCGTGGTAGTGGCCACGCCAGCGCCAGTAGCCGCGCGCCTGACCGGGCTGCCCACCCCTGGCGGCGCCCGGCAGACTGTCTGCCTGTACTATGCAGGCGATCGGCCAATATATCAGTCGAAGAAGCTGGCGCTGAATCCCGCGCCGGATGCCTTTGTGAACAACGCTCAGCTGCTGACCAACGTCGCCCCATCCTACGCGCCGCCCGGCAAGCATCTACTCGGGGCGACTGTGATCGGCATCGCGGAGATGAGCGACACGGATCTGCTCAAGCGCGGCCTGCGCGACCTGCACCACATGTTTGCGGGCGACCCAGCCGCCCAGGCCGCGCTGGCCGGCTACCAGCCGCTGCGGCTCTACCGCATCCCCTATGCTCAGTTCGACCAACCGCCTGGAGTGCACCCGCGGCTGCCGGACAACCGCGGCGGCAGGCCAGGGTTGTACTTCGCCGCCGAGTGGACCGAGGCAAGCAGCCTCAACGCCGCCATGATCAGCGGCGAGAAGTGCGCGGCCGCCGTGGTGGAGGATAACCTCGGGCGGGATACCAGCGCGCAGTAAGCAGTTCGCAGGGCCTAGCACCAGCGACTGCCAACTGTCAACTGCTGACTGCCAACTGCTGATTGCCGACCGTTATGAATGAATACTCCCGAACCTGGTACGAGCTCTTCCTCGAGCCAATTGCGCCCGAACAGACTGAGCGCGAGGTTGCGTTCCTGGCGCGCTGGCTGCCCCAGCCTTACTACGCCATTGTGCTGGATCTCTGCTGCGGCCGGGGGCGGCATGCCCGCGCGCTTGCCGGGCGCGGCTATCGCGTGACCGGTGTGGACAGCAACGCAGAGGCGCTTGCGGCGGCCAGACATATGTCCGACGCGGCGGTGGTCTACTTCCAGCACGATTTGCGCCGTTTGGCCGAGCTGACCGGGACGTTCGACGCGGTCGTTTGCCTGTGGCAGAGTTTCGGCTATTTCGGCGCCGCGACCAACCTCGATGTTCTGCGCCAGATTAGCGGGAAGCTGCGCGCGGGCGGGCGCCTGGTGCTGGATATCTACCACCGCGGCTTCTTCGAGCGCAATCAGGGCACGCGCCGCTTCGAGCGCGATGGCCGGACGGTGAGCGAGACAAAGCGCATGGACGGCGACCGTCTGACCGTCACGCTGGACTACGGCCCAGATCGGCCGCCCGATACCTACGCCTGGCAGCTGTTTACTCCCGAGAAGATCGCCGCTGTCGCCCGGCAGTGCGGCTTCGAGCTAGTAATAGCCTGCGCCTGCTTCGATGAGGCGACACCTGCGTCGACTGAGGCGCCGCGGATGCAGCTGGTGTTCGAGACCTCGACCTCTGTGTTCTCTGTGCGCCCTGTGGCTGAGGTCTCATTACAGCATTAGTATTACATCGCAAAGTTGCTTCCGGCAGCGTGCTCAAGCACCCTGAGTAGCGCTGGAGCGACGCCGCAGCGGAGCGGAAGCGCGTATCGAAGGGTGCGGGTGGCGCTGGGGCCGCACCCTTCGATACGGCTGCCGCCTACTCAGGGTGCTCCCTGGCTGGACTTTGCGCTGTCATAATTAGTGCGACTGCTGAGCGGAGGGTGCTGGGGCACCGCTGGCCAGCGCCAGTTCCTGCTCTGGCGCTATCAGATCGGCCATGCCAATCACGGCGCCGCGCTCGACCGCCGCGACAGCCTGGCGAATCGCGCTGGCGATCGCGGCCGCGTCGGATTTGCCGTGGGCGATGATCGCCACACCCTTGACGCCCAGCAGCGGCCCGCCGCCGTAGAAGCGATAGTCGGCCTTGCGGCGCACGCGGGTGAGCGCGGGGATGACCAGGCTGCCCAGGAGCGCGGGCGCGGCGACCAGCAGCCCTAGTACTGCGAGCAGGCCGGCCTGGCGTAGTCCCTCACGACCAAACCAGAGCATTCCACCGATCGACAGCAGAGCCGGCAGCAGCTTCAGCGGCAGCCCACGCCCGGCCTCGTCGCGCACCAGCTGCAATGAGAGCCGGACCACGGCCTGGGCCTGCTTGATGAACATGTTTCCCACAAAGCCATCGCAGACCAGCACATCGCACACACTACCGCTCAGCGCGTCCTTCGGCTCGGCGTTGCCGATGAAGTTGAGCGAGCTGTCGCGCAGCAGCTTATGCGCCTCCTGCACCAGCCGATCGCCCTTGGTGGCCTCCTCGCCGTTGGCCAGCAGCGCCACGCGCGGGCGCGCGATCCCCAGGCCGCGCTCGGCGTACAGGCTGCCCATCTGAGCGAACTGCGCCAGATATTCGGGTTTGCAATCGGTCGTCGCGCCGATATCGAGCAGCAGGAACATTCCTTCGCGCGACGGAAATAGGATCGCCAGCGCCGGCCGCTCGATCCCACGTACTCGCCCCAGTATCAGCGTGGCCGCCGCCATCGTTGCGCCGCTATGCCCGGCCGAGACAAACGCGTCGGCCGCGCCGTCGCGCACCATACGCAGGCCAATCACATGCGACGAGCGTGTCTTACGCCTCACCGCCTGCGCCGGGTGCTCGTCCATCTCGATCACCTCGGGAGCGTCCAGCACATGGAGGCGCAGCCGATCGGTGCGATGCTTGGCTAGCTCAGCCCGTATCGCGGCCTCCGGGCCGACCAGAATAATTTCGCAGCCAAGCTCGCGCGCCGCCAGTACGGCACCCCGCACCGGCTGCTCCGGCGCATGATCTCCACCAGCGGCATCTAAGACGATTCGCACAGCTACTTCTCCTCTTAAGAATGTGCTGGATTTTACCACCAAGACGCCAAGACACCAAGGAAAGCATTTTGCTTTGCTCCTTGGTGCCTTGGTGGTTAGACGTTAGAGCGCGCCTTTTGTGCTTGGCACCGCACCGCCCAGCCGCTCGTCGATACGCGTCGCCGCGTCGAGCGCGCGCCCGAACGCCTTGAACAGCGCCTCAACCTTGTGATGATCGTTATGTCCATACAGGATGCGTGCATGCAGATTGAGGCGCCCGTGGATCGCGATGCTCTCGAACAGATGCGCGATCAGGTCGGTGCCAAGCTGCCCCACCCGCGGCGTGAGGAATGCGGCATCTACGACGCAGTACGGTCGCCCGCCCAGGTCGACCGCCACGAATCCAAGCGACTCGTCCATGGGCACAAAGCTATGAGCTGTGCGAACGATGCCGCGCCGATCGCCCAGCGCTCGATCCAGTGCCTGGCCCAGGCAAATACACACATCCTCGGCAGTGTGGTGCTCGTCCACATGCAGATCGCCAGCGGCACGAGCAGTTATGTCAAATAGCCCATGTTTCGCGAACAAGGTCAGCATGTGATCGAGGAAGCCAATCCCGGTAGCGACATCGGCGCTGCCTGTACCATCGAGAGTCAGCGCCAGGGTGATATCGGTCTCGCCGGTGCGCCGGCTGATGGTGGCGGTGCGCTCGCTCACACAAACCTCGTTTGCACTTCCAACGTTTCAACGTTCGAACGTTCCAACGTTGGAACCTATTTCGGTCCTGCGCCTAGCAGCCGCAGCGCCTCCAGCAGCTGTGGGTCGTCGTCTTCGCTGTAATGAGTCCAATCCACGTCGACAGTTGAGTCCGGCTGCACGCCAACACCCTCAAGATTCATGCCATTTTGCAGCCTGAATGCCTCTTCCGCCAGCCACAGCCGGGAGCCATCGCTCAGGACGGTCGCATAGATCGTCTCGGTATTACCGGCCGACCGAGTTCCGACGATCTGTGCCCGGTCCTCACGCTGTAAGATCGCCGCCAGCACCTCGCCATACGAGGCGGTCTCATTGTCGATCAGCACCACCAGCGGCAGGCCGCGCAGGTCGGGCCCATCCGGCGGCGGCACCACGAGCGGGCGGACATGCTGGCGATTGACGAACGCGCCAACCTGCCCGCGCACAAAATGGCTCAACAGGCCAGACATGACGTAGCTCCAACCACCGCTGTTCGAGCGCATATCGAGGATCAGCCCATTCAGACGGCCTTCGGCGACCAGATCAGTCAGCGCGCCATTGACCTGCTCGTGCATGTCGGTCACCCAGAGGGTCGGGACGGAGACATAGCCGATGTCGCCAGGGAAGCGCCGGTACGATGGCACGATATGATTGCGCACCTCCTGCCTGGTCAGCACCACATCGCGCAGTTTCGCGCCGGGCCGCACGACGGTGAGCCGGACGGAGCTGCCGGCCTCGCCCAGTAAGTCGCCATCATCGATCCGGTACGGCCGCCCATCCACCGCTATGATTCGATCGCGTGGGCTGATCTCGGCGCGTGCGGCGGGGCTGTCGGGGAAGACGATCTGGATAAAGGCGCCATCCGCGCGCGGCCTGGTGAGCACGCCGATGCCAACTGTGACCTCGTCATTGCTGGTCTTGGCGTTTTCGAGCTGCGCTACAGCCGGCGGCTCGAAGCGTGAATGCTGATCGTCAAGCAGCGCCAGCATCTCGACCATCATCGCATAGAACTGGTCGCGGGTCTGCTCTTGCTCGAGCTTCGCGCCATACTCCTCGTGGACGGCGTCCCAATCCAGGCCATGGAAATCGGGGTAGAGATACTTATCCTTGACCGTGCGCCAGACCTCCTCGAAGATGTCGCGCCGCTCCTCATACGCCAGCGTTGCGGGCGTCGGCGTCACGCTGGGCGGCGCATCGGTCGGCAATGGAGTTGGGCTGGGGATGGACGTCGGCCGTGCGGTGGGCGCGGGGGACGGGCTGGCTTCTGGCGGCGGCACGCTCGGGCGAACCGTTGCGGGCAGCGGCGATGGGCTGGCAGTCGCCACCGCAACAGCGGTTGGCGGCGGCGTCGCCTCCACGATCGTCGCGGCCGCCGGCAGCGCCCCGCAGCCAGCCAGCATCATGGCGACAGCGGCAACCGCGCATAGGCGCAGTGCACTCAACGGTGCCCTTGAATGTCGCACGGCATCACTGCCCAAGCATACGCTCATCGTTCGTCGCAAATAGTAGGTCGAATTCTAATCTACTTCCAGCAGCCGCGCCACCAGCTCGGCCGATCGCTCCAGATCGGCCACAGCAATATATTCGCCACTAGAATGGATCTCGCGGTAGCCAACGCTTACGTTCGCGATCTGCAGCCCGCGCTGAGCCAGAATATTCACATCGCTGCCGCCGCCGCTGATCTGAATACTCGGCTCGCAGCCGAGCGCCCCCAGGGCCGCCGCGATGCGCTGGATGATCGGCAGATCCTCGGCGAGACGGTAGGCATCGTACTAAAGTTAGAAAGTTTAAGGTTGGCGTCTTCTAACCTTCTAACCTTTCAACCTTCCAACCTTCTAACCGCTCATTTAACGTCAAGATCGAACGCTGCCTTGATCACATCGCCGGCCAACTGCGCCCCAACCCGCGAGCCTTCGCCGCCGCTCTCGACCATCACAGCCACTGCATAGCGCGGCTGATCGAAAGGCGCCAGCGCGATGAACCAGGCGTGTGGGGTCGTGCCGGCGCCGTGCTCGGCCGTGCCAGATTTGCCACCCACCAGCGCGATCGCCGGGTCGACCTGCTGGGCCAGCTTGCCGAAGCCATACTCAACGCCAGCGCGCATATTTTTGCGCATACGCGCCGCGACAGCGCTCGGCACCGCGCGGCGAACGGCGCGCGGCCCGCGCGCCACAACCAGGCCGCCATCCGGCCGTGTGATCTTCTCGACCAGGTAT